>DATAYX010000555.1:0-1711 GCA_036272355.1 Acidimicrobiales bacterium | reverse complement strand
CCGGCAGTCGGCTGCGCTGTTCTTCCTTCGCCTCCATCCGGGCAAGGAGCGGATGGTCTATGCGCCGAGCCGTCACCGGGGGATCGTGCAGGACACGATCGCGGTGTGCCACTTTCGCTCACACCTGGCCGAGGCGCCGATGCGGACGGAGCTACCGGCACGCTCACAGCTCCATGTCGAGACGCGACCCGGCGACAACGTGGCCGTCGTGACGGTGATCCGGGGCGGCGACGACCTCACGGCGCGGGTGGACGCGGAGCGATCCCGCCTGTTCACCGAAGGTGTCGACGCCCTCTATGTGGACCTCCCGCTCGACCGCCCCGAGTCCGCCCACGTGAGCGAATCCCTCGAGGAGCTGAAGCTCACCTACTCGGGGATCTTCCTCAACCACCGGGCGGCCGGCGACGTCCTGCGACTGCAGTGTCTCCGCAACGCCACCGCCCTGTCGCACGACGTCACCGTGGCATCTCCTCACGGCGCCGCGCTGCTCGAGTACGTGCTCGCGGACATGGAAGTGGCGGGGCAGAGCGTGGTGCGAGCGCACGACCATCCTCCGGGGGTGGCCGGGGAAGGCGCCGCGACCCGGGGTGTCCCGCTGGTGACGGCGCCGTAGGGGCGGATGCCCGCGGCGTCAGTCGGCGGCACGACGACCATGCAGTAGCCGGACCCGCCGGCACGGTTGCCACGTCGGACCACGAGCACATGCTGGGTTCCGTCAACGTGCCCGTGTTGCTCAGCTCACCCACCATTTTCGAAAGGCCGGCCCGAGTCTGGATGCCTGAGGACCGACTGTCGATCTGCAGGCGAACCGCGTGCGGGAACTGCTCATCGAGGCAGCCGTCACGGCCGACTACCGGTCCTTCGAACGGATGGGCCACTCGATGCACGGCCAGGGCCCGTCCCCTTCGCCCGCACGGTCGTCGACTGGGTGTCCAAACAATCCGCGTGACGCTCCGCCGATCGCTGGCCGGTAACTCGTGAGGGGCGAAATGGTCCAAACGGCCCATGGTCCGGCTGACGCGCTGTTCTACCTTTGAAGGTGGCGGGCGGATCGCGCGTCCGCGCGGGGGGTCATGGAACGGCGAAGAGTCGCGGTGTCGCGAGCGCTTCTTGCACTGACGTCCGTCGCTTTGGCGACGCTCGGCGCGTGTGCAATCGGGTGTACTGCCGCGTCTGCCGACGCCGCGCTGTCGTCGATCGTGCTGTCCGAAGTGCTGCCGGGCATGGTCGCTGCGCCTCCAGGTTCGTTCAACGGGCCGCTCACACAGAGCGAGGTCCAATCATGGGGCGGCGACTCTGGAGCGACCTCGGCACTCGCACAGGCGCTCGGCAACGGCGAGGTCAACGGCTACCTGCGTCAGTGGAGGAGCGACCCGCCGAACGGTGCGTTCGTCCAGATCCTCGCGGCGCAGATGCCCTCCTCGGGGGGCGCTGCGTACGCGCTCGGCGGAGCGGACAGGGAACTCTCCGGGAGTCCTTCCGGCCAGTTCTCCGTCCCAGAGATAGCAGGGGCCCGTGGCTACACAGCCACCACCAACACGCCGTCGGGCGTGGTGACTGAGGATGTCGTCAGCTTCGCCAAGGGGTCGATCCTCTTCGAGGTGACCGTCGGGCAGGTGACCACGGCGGCGAACTCGGGCGCGCCGCAGCTGAGCCAGGACGATGCCATTCAGATCGCCAGCCGCCAGGCCGCGGTCGCACCGGGCCCGCT
>DATAYX010000554.1:0-8287 GCA_036272355.1 Acidimicrobiales bacterium | reverse complement strand
GTCGTGTCCGTTGTGGTCGCGTTCACCAGCTTCTTCGGCGGCTTCACGCCCGCTCGCAGGTACAGGGCCAGGGCGACGGAGGTCTGCGCCTCGATAGCGTTCGGCTTGTACACCGTGCCGCACTGGTAGCCCGCGAGCACGTTCTGCAGGCCCGTCAGGGAGGCGTCCTGCCCGGTGGTGGGGAAGGTCTTGGGCTTCACGTGCAGTGACTGCAGATAGGTGACGATCGGGGCGTTGGTTGTGTCGTTGGGGACAAGCGCCGCGTTGGTGTTCGAGTGTGCCGTGTACACCGCCTGGAACTCGTTTTCCTGGGTGGGCGCGTCCCAGGTGCCCGCAGTGTGTGCGACCGCCGTGTATTTGCCGTTGTGGAAGAGCGGGTTCAGCACACCGTCATACCCTTGAGCGAACAGCGTGGCATTGTTGTCCGTCGCCGCTCCGTGCATGACCACGACCTGCGGCTTGGACACGTGCCAGGCCGAGATGCAGCTCACCAGGCCATCCCCCATCGTCTTACCGACGAGAACGTTGTTGAAGCTCACGTAGTAGGCGCGGCTGCCACCCAGGGTCAGGCGGTCGTAGTCGATGACCTTGACGCCGCGAGTCTTCGCGTAGCTCTCGATCTGCGCGCCGACGCCTGAGTCGAGCGGGTCGACGAGGAGGACGGTGGCGCCGTTGGAGATGTCCGTCTGCGCGTCGGTCAGCTGCGTTGCGTCGCTGCCGAGGGCGTTCTGCACAACGTAGTTCGACGAACTCAAGCCTGCCGTCTGGAGGGCCTTCGTGATGTCCGGCGCGTCGTACGCGACGTACCGCGTCGAGCTCACCGTATCCGGCAGGATCGTCGCGATCTTGCCGTGGCCGGCCGCGGCGAGCGACTTGAACTGCTTCATGACGCTGAAGTCGGTGGTGAAAGAGGTGGCCGTGATGCCGGACGGCCCACTAGCGCGGAGTGAAGCCGAGGCGCCCCCGCCCCCCGCACTCACGAGCGCCGCCGTCAAAACAAGAGAGACCCCCCCGAGCATGCCTGTCCTACTGAAACGCACATTGCCTCCTTTGTCCGGGTTCGCTCGGTTGCGAAGCCCCCCTGCTATTACTGGTTCTACACCGTATGTGACGGTTTGTGTTGCAGTTTTGTTGCAACTTCGAGCACCATACCCAGATCTCCACCTTGATGCTGGGATTTTGCTTGAGATGTGTCAGTCAGTTCGGCTGGGTGGCTCCGACACCCACGCGGCCGCTCCGGCCAATCCCGCGTCGTCGCCTAACTCGCACACAACGACCGACAGCTCGGTCGGACGGTTCTCCTTGTGTTGTAAGACCACGGCGCGGAGCGGGTCGAAGAACTCCGGACGGCGCCCGATGCCACCGCCGACGATCACGGTGCGCGGGGCGAAGGCCATGACGAGGTTGCACACCCCGGCGGCACAGGCCGCAACGGCGTCCTCCCAAATCGTGCGTGCCGCTACATCGTCGTTGAGCGCCGCCTCGAGCACCGCCTGTGCGTCCATCTGTCCGAGGCCGCTCTCACGCGCTTGGCGGGCCATGCCGCTGCCGGACGACAGTTCCTCGAGGGTGCCGGGCAGACCCTCGCGCCAGGCGCGCCAATCGACCACGGAGTGCCCGAATTCGCCGAACGAATGGTGCCCGTGCAGGAGCCGCCCCTTGTTCACCACTCCGGCGCCGATGCCGGTCGAGACGGTCAGGTAGGCAACCACGTCGTCGATGCCCGTGCCGGCACCGAACGTGGCTTCGCCCACCGCCGCCAGGTCGGCGTCGTTTGCAACGTGCACGTGAAACCCCAGATGGTCCGACAACTGATCGGCCGAGAGCGAGTCGGGCCAGCCGTCGGGCAGGTTGGGTGCCGAGAGCAGGCGGCCCCCCTCGTAGTCGACCGCGCCGGGCAGCCCCACCACCGCATGGGACACCTCGGAGCGGCCAGCTGTCGCGCCGACGCGGGCAATGAGCTCGATGAGCGCACCGGGCACGTACGAATCAGCGGGCGTCGGGGCGGTCTCTCGGACGACGACGCAGCCGTCGGCGTCGACGAGCGCCGCCCGCATCCGGGTGCCCCCCACGTCGGCCGCGAGGATCAGGTGCGGACTCATGCCTGCTCACTCATGAACGCCAGTGTGGCGCGGTGGGTGGGTCGTTGCCCGAACCGGCGCTGCGCGGCTATCCGGTGAGGTCCTCCGGTGCGTAACCGCTGCGGCGCAGGAGGCGCCGCAGGATCGCCAGCTGCTCCGTTTCGATCTCCTTGTGGTGAGAGGGCTCGAGCACCTCGACCGCATCGCCGATCGTGACTTCGATGTGCCCTTTGTGGGTGTCTCGCACGGTGCCCACCGCGTTCAGGAGTGACAGGACGTCGTGCCACTCGATGTTGTGGCTGGTCGGATGCCGGAAGACCTGCGCCAAGGTGTCGCGGTGATGGCTGTTCAGCCGAGATTCCATCCCACTCCTTTGCTCACGTGGACGCGTGTCCGGAGCCATCGTCGCGCGTTGTGCCAGGGCGCGCCCCTGGTCAACCGCTCGTCGGGCCCGTGCTCCCTGGTCCGCCGGTTGTTCGCCTCATCGCGTGCGCCACACGGGTAAGAGTGGAGATGCAGGTGACGCCGAGGAGGTGGTCATGAGGTTCCGCGATCGGCTCGACGCCGGTCGTCATCTGGCCGAGCTGTTGTCTCGCGCCGACCTCCGGGGCCTCGAGCCCGTCGTCGCCGCCCTGCCGAGAGGCGGCGCACCTGTTGGTTTCGAAGTGGCCGAGAGGCTCGGCGCTCCCCTCGACGTCCTGGTCGTGAGAAAGCTGGGCGTGCCCTTCCAGCCCGAGCTGGCTATGGGCGCCATCGGTGAGGGCGGCGTCCGCGTCGAGAACTCCGACGTGCTCCGGTCCGCGGGTCTCGGATCGAAGGACCTCCAAGAGGCGGAGCGACGTGAGCGCCCCGAGGTCGAACGTCGGGCTGCCCTGTACCGGGAGGACCGGTCACGGGTGGACGTGCGCGGCCGCTGTGCCATCGTGGTCGACGATGGCATCGCCACGGGGTCGACCGTGCGTGCCGCGTGCCGGGTGTTGCGGTCGCTCGGAGCGGCTCGCATCGTCGTCGCGGTACCGGTCGCATCGCGCCTGGCGGTGACCGATCTCCGCGGCGAGTGCGACGAGCTCGTGTGCCTCGAAGTCCCCGATCCCTTCTTCGCTGTCGGAGAGTGGTATCGCGACTTCTCCCAGACCGGTGACGACGAAGTGGTCGACCTGCTCCGGCGAGCCGCGGCCGACCGAGAGCACGCGGCGGGGCGACGGGAGGTGCCGAGCACCCGCGAATTCGACGAGGAGGTGGAGGTCCGGGCCGGCGGGAGCGTGCTGGCGGGTCGCTTGACGATTCCCCCCGATCGGAAGGGCACCGTTCTCTTCGCGCATGGCAGTGGGAGCAGCCGCCACAGTCCGCGGAACCGGTGCGTCGCCGCGGTTCTGCAGCAGGCGGGCTTGGCGACCCTGTTGCTCGATCTTTTGACCCCCGCCGAAGAGCAGGAGCGCTCGAGCGTCTTCGATGTGCGCCTGCTGGCGCGTCGACTGGCCGAAGCGACGAAATGGGTGGCTACCGTGCCGGAACTCGAGTCCGCGCCCATGGGCTATTTCGGGGCTAGTACCGGCGCCGCCGCCGCATTGGTGGCTGCTGCGCAGCCGGGGTGCCCCGTGTGGGCCGTGGTGTCCCGGGGCGGCAGGCCGGACCTTGCGGGGCCGCTCCTCCAGGCGGTGACGGCCCCGACCCTGTTGGTCGTCGGCGGCCTTGACGGGACGGTCCTCCATCTGAACCGCAAGGCGCAAGCCGAATTGCGATGTGAGAACCAGCTGATCGTGGTTCCCGGTGCCACGCACCTCTTCGAAGAGGCCGGTGCGCTCGACACGGTGGCCGGCTTGGCGCGTGACTGGTTCGTCTCCAAGCTTGTCGCTGAGGTGCCGTGACCGACTCTGTGGCGCTTCCGGACGAGTCCAGCGACCTCGCCGGCCGCCTGCAGCTGCGGCGCTGGTCCGATCCCGCCATCGTCGCCATCGCCTTCGTCGCGCTCGCCTCGGGCTTCGGGCAGTACGGCGCCGTTGCCGCGCTGGGTGACGTCTCGAAACAGCTGGGCCACGTCGCGGCGGGCGGATCGATCGAGGACAAGGTCGGATTGTCGGGCACGAGCCTCGGTGTCGGCCTCGCCGTGATCCGCCTGGCGTCACTGGGCAGCCTGCCGCTGATCGGCATCGCCGACCGGTTCGGTCGGCGGCGTGTCATCCTCGTCGTCACCATCCTGGGGCTCGGTCTGACCGTCGTCGCCGCGGGCAGCCCCGGCTACTGGTGGTTCGTGGCGATCTTCGCCTTCGGGCGCCCGCTGCTGAGCGCAACGAACGCGCTGGCGGAGGTGATGGGAGCCGAGGAGACCGGCTCGTCGGACCGGTCGGCGGCGGTGGCCCTCATCGCGGCCGGGTACGGGGTCGGCGCCGGCGTGTCCGCCATCGTGCACAGCCTGGCCGCCGGCGCATTGGGCTTCCGCGGGATCTTCGCGCTGGCGGTCGTCCCTCTGGTCGGTGTGTACGCGATGCGCAACAGGGTGGAGGAACCCCGGCGCTTCATGGTCGCCGAGGCCGCCGCGGAGCACCCCACGCCTGTGTGGGGAGCGGTCGGACGGCGCTATCGCGGCCGTGTCGTCGTCCTCGCCCTGATCGGCTTCGCAATCTCGGTCGTCACCGGCCCCGCCAACAGCTTCGCTTTTCTCTACGCGCAGGACGTTCTGCACCTGGCCGGGTACGTCACCGCCACGGTGGTCGTCGTCTCGGGCGCTTCGGGCGTCCTGGGGCTGGTGGCGGGCCGCTGGCTCGCCGATCGCATCGGCCGTCGGCTCACCGGCACGGTCGCGCTGGTCGGCATCGCGTGCACGGGGGCGCTCGCCTACACCGGTTCCGAGTCGGCGTACGCCGCCGGCTACGTCCTCGGCGTGCTCAGCGGCGGGTTGCTCGCTCCTGCCGTGGGGGCGATGTTGGCGGAATTGTTCCCGACCTCGGTGCGGGCCTCTGTCACCGGATGGTGGGTGACGGCTGGCGTCCTGGGAGCCGTCTCTGGACTCGTCGTCTTCGGCGCCGTGGCGGACGTGGGAAACCGGTTTGCGGCCGCCGCGGAGTTGACGTTCCTCCCCGCCGCCGCGGCCGCGGCGCTCTTCTGGTTCTTGCCCGAGACGAAGGGCCGCGAACCCGAGGCACTCTGGCCCGATCCGGACTGACGGGATCGACGACCTAGGAGTAGCTGAACGTCACCGCGTTCGAGGTGCCGCTGGCCGTCGTGATCGTCACCTGCGCCGACGACGAGCCGCTCATCGGCGGCACCGTCACGGTGCAGGTGTTCGAAGCGGGACAGTTCGTCGGCGCGACCTGACCGTTGAAGCTCGCCACGATCTGGCCACTGGAACTGAGGAAGTTGGACCCGGCGATCTGAATGCCCTGCCCGGCGGTGCCGCGGGCCGGGGACAGCGAGGCGATGACCGGTGGGCCGCCGGGCGTCGCGGGTGGTGCGGTGGATGTGGTCGTCCGTGGCCTCCCGGAGTGGTGGCCGGGGGCCGCCCGGTGCGCCGCCGGCGGCGTGCGGGGATGGGCGGTGCTCACCGCCGTCGAGGGAGGCGGCGCCGCTCCCTGCTGCCCACCGTCGCTCCCGGCCGCGACCGCGAGTGCGATGCCCGCCGTCACCACCAGGACTGCCACGACGGCGACCGAGATGGTCAACCAGTGCTCCCGCCGCGCCGATTCGCCCGTACGTCCCGGGGCGCTCGGCGGCCCGGCCCACGGTGGTTGAGGCCCGGACCATGGCGGGACGGGCGGCGTCGGAGGATCCTCGTCCAACGAGGTGATGGAGATGGGCTGCGTGTCCTGCTGCATCGGGCCGGACCCCGTGGCCACGCCCGCCCGTTCCCGGGCGCGCCGGACGGCGCTCTCCATCGCCCCCAACGCGCGCTGGCTCGGCGCCCCCGGGGGGCGCTCGCCAACCGTCTTGTCGGACATTCCGTGCCTCCGTCCCACTCCTTGCCCGCTTCGGCGCGGATGTACTCGCGCGCCGGGGAATGCCATGGCCGGGTCGAGGACGCCCTGGGTTGGTGGCGGAGTCCCCGTGTTTCGTGCGACCCTGGCCCGTGTCGACGAACCGCCAGCTCGTCGTGTGCGACGGGGACGAAACCGGACAGGAGCTCCTCGAGCAGGCGTTGCGGGTCATGGAGCCCGGTGTCCTGGGGTTCGATCTCGAATTGCGACACTACGACCTCTCCCTGGCGAACCGCCGCGCTACCGGGAATGAGGTCGTCCGCCAGGCCGCAGCCGCCATGCGTGAGACTGGTCTCGGTCTGAAGGCAGCCACCGTGACGCCCGAGGTCACCGGGGATGTCGGGAGCCCCAACCGCATCCTGCGCGAGGGCATCGGGGGGTCGGTCATCGTGCGTACGGGCCGCCGGATTCCCGGTGTGACCCCGCCGGCCCACGTGGTCCATCCCATCGTGGTGGTGCGGATGGCCGTCGGTGACGCGTACGGGGCGGAGGAGGGGCGGACCGGCAATCCGGGTCAGGTGGGGGAGCAGGCGTGGCGCACCGAGCGCATCGAGCGCTCCGTGTGCCGGTCGGTCGCCGAGTACGCCTTCCGCGCCGCCGCCCGCGCTGGCGCATGCGTGTACGGCGGTCCGAAGTGGACCGTCTCGACGGTCTACGAGGGCATGCTCAAAGAGGAGATGGACGCCGCTGCGGCGAGGCACCCGGACGTCACCTACCGGCCCGTCCTCATTGACGCCGCCTACGCGGGGCTGATCGCCGAATCGAGCGCCAGCCCGCTCGTGGTGCCCACGCTCAACCGCGACGGCGACTGCATCTCGGACCTCGTGCTGGCCCTGTTCGGGTCCATCGCCGGTGCCGAGTCCGTGCTCCTGGCGCTCGACGAGGAGCTGCGTCCGCAGGTGGCGATGGCGGAGGCGCCGCACGGCACCGCGCCGTCGCTGCTGGGGAAGAACGTCGCCAACCCGATGGCCATGTTGCTCGCGTGCGCGGCCGTCCTCGACCACGCGGCACATGGCGACGAGGCCGTGTCCGGGGGGGCGGCCGCCATTCGGTCGGCGACCCTGGGCGCGGCCGCCGAAGGTATCCGCACGTTCGACCTGGGCGGTGAAGCCTCGACCTCAGAGGTGGTCGACGAGGTGCTCCGTCGACTCGGCGCGCGCGACCGCTGAAGGGTCAGCGGCTGAGCGCCCGCTCCAGCTGCGACTTGTTCATCTTCGAACGACCTTCGATGCCTCTCCGGCGCGCCTCTTCGTAGAGTTGGTCTCGCGTGCGCCCCTCGGGCCCGCTGTGCGAACGCAGCCCGCCCCTCCGGCCGGAGGAGATGTCGTGAGTCGACGTCGCGCTCGCGGTGCGCGCTTCCCCCGACCTGGCCCGCTCCTTGTTGACGGTCCGAGCGGCGATCTCCTCGGCCAGCGGCTCGGAGTCGCCCCGCTCCAGCAGGCCTTCCTTGATGTGCTCGTACTGGCGCTCTCGTTTGTCGCTCCACTGCTGTTGCGGCATTGTCTTCTCCTCCAGTCCTGTCCTACACCGGCTCGTACCCCGAATTCGCCGAGGCACGCTGCATCGGGCCTTCGAGGTGGCGTTATGGCGTAGCGAGCGGAGCGAACAGGTCGCCGTGTTGCTCCACTCGTCGCAGCACGTCCGACGTTTCGAACGTGAGGAGCTGCGCCTTCTTCTGCGTGGCGCAGCGCTGCACCTCCTCTGCCGTCACGGGTGTCGAGACCGTCGGCCGAGGCCGGGCGCGGACCGAGTACACGGCCACGGTTGTCTTCGCCGGGTGGTTCTGGCTCCAGTCGATCAACACTCGCCCCTGCCGCAACGACTTGCGCATGTTGGAGACGACGAGATCGCGGTGGTCGGACTCCAGCTTCCGGGCTATGTCGTGGGCGCGGTTGCGCACGCCGTCCCACGTGCTCCTCGCCCCGGCCGGCGCGTAGAGCTGCAGGCCCTTCGAGCCGCTCGTCTTGGCAAAGGACGGCGTGCCGGTGAGTTCCAGCTCGTCCATGATGTACCCCGCGACGACGCAGCACTCGACGATGGAGGCGCCCTCGCCCGGGTCGAGGTCGAACACCATGAAGTCAGGGTTCGCGGGCAGTTTGCGGCGCCGCCCGACGTGCCACAACGGCACGTGGAACTCGATGTTGCCGAGGTTGGCGGCCCAGGCGAGCGTCGGGACGTCGTCGACCATGGCGTAGGAGATGTCCTCGTGCCCCTCCATCGACGGCACGGTCACCG
>DATAYX010000553.1:0-8244 GCA_036272355.1 Acidimicrobiales bacterium | reverse complement strand
CGGTAGAAGCGCTCGAAGAGCTGGTCCCGCTCGCCCTCGGGGATGCCCGGGCCCTCGTCGAGCACCTGCACCCGCGCGTAGGCGTCGACGCTGTCGACGACCACGTGCACGCGTCCCCCACGCGGTGAGAACTTGATCGCGTTCGACAACAGGTTGCCGAGCAACTGGTGCAGCCGGGTCGGGTCCCCGAAGATCGGCACCTCGTACCCCGGCTCGATGCTGAGGGCGATCCCCGCCACCGTGGCCGACGTCTGGATCGCGTGCACCGCCTCGCCGGCCAAGTGGTTGAGGTCGAGCTCGGTGAACGCGACCCGCAGCCCACGCCCGGCACCGGGGTCCGCCAAGAGGTCCTCGGCCACGCGCTGGAGCTGTTCTGCGTTGCGGTCGATCGTCTGGAGCATGCGCATCTGGCTCTCGGTCAGGTCACTCGAGGCGTCGAGCAGCAGCTCGATGAACCCACGGATCGACGTGATCGGGGTGCGCAACTCGTGCGAGACCGTGGCGACGACGTCGTCCTTCATCTGGGTGAGCTCGCGCAGGCGGTTGTTCTGCTCGATGAGCGACTGCGTGACCTCCTTTTGGATCGCGAACAGCCGCTCGCGGTCGGCCGCCAGCTCCTCGCGCTCGGTCACGTCGATCGCCACGACGACGTAGCCGCCGTTGGACGTCGACGCCGGCGCGCCGGACTCGGCGTGGTCGGAGACGTCCGCGAAGCTCGTATTGCCGTTCGCGTGCGCGAACTCGTCGGACTCGGACTCCATCGTCAGCTCCGGGGTGGGCATGGGGAGGGCCCGCACCCGCACGACGCACCGCCGCTGCTGGCCGTCCTTGCGGGTCGCCGTCCACGGCACTTCGGCCGCCGCCTCGGCGTCGACGGGTTCGAGCGTCGTCCGCATGGCGTCGATCGCCTGACGACGCTCGTCGATCTGGGCGGGGTCGATGAAGTCGGCGATGGAGCGGACGCCCACGACCTCGGTCGCCAGGTAGCCGAGCATCTGCTCCGCGCCGGCGGAGAAGAACGTGACGGTGCCGGCCGGGTCGACCCCCATGATGGCGCTCCCCGTGGCGGCACGGAGCAGGGTCTCCAGCCGGTCGCGCGCGTAGTCGGCCTCGCGGGCGTTGTGGCGGGAGATCCGCGACTGGTCCGCCAGATCACCGAGCACACTGCGGTCGCGCGAGACCATCGTGTAGACGGTCGAGGCAACCAACGTCGTCACCGTCGCCATGACCAGCACCTGGCGCCACTCCAGCGACGGATAGTTCGGCGGTCCGACGATCAGCAGCGGTATGAGGAGCGCGAGGTCGAGACAGAACAGCCCGACCAACAGGTGCAGCCGCCGGCCGTAGAGGGACAGCCACACGATCGGCAGCAGGTAGACGACGACCAGCCCGGAATGGGAGCCGCCCTGCGCGTCCCGGATGATGGCGATGACGGCGATGTAGCCGATGGGGATGCTGAGCCACGCCCACTCGGGCAGCCGCTCCCACGGAATGAGGAAGGCGGATGCGACGAGCGCAAAGAAGAGGACGCCGGCGACGGAGATCTCCCGGCGGGCGTCGTGGGGGAACGGGATGACGGCGATGAGGACCGTGCCGACGCCCACGAGTGCAAACACGGGTAGCCGTACGCGCATCGATCCCGAGAAGCCGATGGGCAGGGCCGCTCCGGGCATCGTCTCTTCGCGACGCGCCCGGTTGGTGCTACGGGTTCGGACTTGGGTGCTCACCGCGCCTTGGAGCGGTAGCGGTACCCGAACCCCCGGACCGTCTCGATGGGGGTGTCGTCACCGTCGTCCCACCCGAGTTTCCGACGGAGCCGCAACACCGCGTACTTGACCCGTGACGGTGCGAGACCACTCGGGTCGTCCCAGGCCAGCTCGATCAACTGGTCGGAGGAGAGGACCTGGCCCTGGTGCCGGGCCAAGGTGGCGAGAAGGCGGTACTCCGTCGGGGTCAACACGATCGGGTTGCCGTCGATCGTGACTTCCTGGTGGGCGAAGTCGAGGTGCAACGTGCCGTCGTCGAAGGTCGTGACCGGATCGCTCCTCGAGACCTGCCGACGACTGATGGCCTGGAGCCGGGCCAGCAGCTCCACCCGGCTGAACGGCTTCGTCAGATAGTCGTCCGCCCCCGCATTGAGACCCCGCACCTTGTCTCTTTCGGTCCCCAGGGCCGTCAGCATGAGGACCGGGACGTCGCTCATGTCCCGGATCCGCTCCAGGACCTGCCAACCGTCGAGGTCGGGAAGCCCCACGTCGAGGATCACGATGTCTGGGTGGCTCTGGTGGAATTGCCGCACCCCGTCGCGGCCTTCGGAGGCCTCGGACACCGAGAAGCCCTCTCGCTCCAGGAGCGTGCGCAGGAGTTGCCGGATGTCGACTTCGTCCTCGATGACCAGCACCGAGATGTGGCCGTCTCGCATCAGCACGCAACTGTACTGGGAGAACTGGCAATTGGAGTGAAATGGGGACTCTCGGTCAACCCGCGAAGGCCCAGGTGAATCGCGCATTTGTGAGTCGCTTTACCAACTTCTGGGCCGGAGGCACCCTCGACTGCGTCCCCGGTGTCAGATCCACCGGCGTCCAGTCGGCCTGGGTGAGCGCCGGAGTCCGAGGTCAGGGCGGCGAAATGCCGGGCCTGTGAGGCCGGGCTCCGGCGAGGCGGAGCAGTGCCAGGACGCGAAAAGTGCGCCGGCCTGGACGTCGGTTCCCCCCGGATTCCTCCGTCCGACGCTAGGCCGGCGCACCTTTTCGCTGCACCGTTCCCCGTGGTGTTCCCCCGAACAGGAATCCGCTCCCCCTCCAACGGACTCCCACTTGGCCGTCCCCCTCCGAACCGGCCATCACCATGGGTACTGCACTGATGGGAAGTACTTTGACCACCCGCTGTCGCAACGGGGACTGATTTCGGTTGCGGTTCGGTTGCCCCCGCCCCTTTCTTGTCGGAATCCGCCATAAGCGCCCGCTTGGACCGTTATTCCCGCCGGGAGGCGACTGCGCCATCGGCTCGGCGGTAGAGGTCGATCGGCCTAGGCGGTGCAGTGAGCGGGGAGTTGGCGGGAGCGGCTATGGCCCTCCCGCCGCGCGAGAACGTCGGCGCTCCGCCCTTCGGCGACGTGCCCGCAAAGTGTCCTGCGAGCTGGGCCGCCGAACGGGGTCGGCGCTCCTCGGCGGCGGGAAATTGCACGTCCGGAGCGCCCGAGAGATGGTGAAGGCACGCACTAGGGTGGCGCTTCGCACCCCATTCAGTCCAAGGATCCCCAATGACACAGTCCCTGGCGCTCGCCCATCTCCTCGTGGCCGCCTCCTCCTCGAAGTCATCATCAGGTCTCGGCGGGTTCGTGACCCTCGTGCCCCTGCTCGCGATCGGCGTGCTCGGGTACTTCTTCTTCATCAAGCCGCAGCAGCGCAAGGCCCAAGCGGCCCGGGCCGCCCAGGGTTCGGGTTACGAGGTGGGAGACGAGGTGCAGACCGTGGGCGGCGTCATCGGCACGGTCCTCGAGATCCACGGGGACCGCTACACCCTTTTGACCGGCGCGCTCGGTGACGACGGGAACCTCGACGGGCCGCAGCCGACCCGTATCGTCTTCGCCCGACAGGCCATCGCCAAGAAGATCGACCGCGTCGACGCGGTCGCCGACGCGGTCGAGGACGTCCAGGACGTCCGTCCCAGCTCGAGCACCAACGGCAGCAGCACCGGCAAGGACGTCGACGACGTGGGCGGCGACAGCGCGCCGACGTCGGGCGAGCACGGCGGGGAGGCCGAAGAGGCGTGAGCCCGAAGTCCGGGGGGCGGGCACAGCGACGTCAGCGACGCCTGCTCCTCACCAGCGTGCTGGTTGTCATCGGGATCTCGGTGGTCTCCTTCGCCGCGGTCTTCGCCGCGGGCTGGTCACCGCGCCTGGGCCTCGACCTTGCCGGCGGGGTCTCGGTCGTCTACACGGCCGAGGGGAATCACATCTCGCCGGCCGACATGACCGAAACGGTCAACATCTTGAACCTCCGCGTCAACGGTCTGGGCGTGTCCGGCGCCACGGTGCAGACGACGGGGACCAATCAAATTTCGGTATCGATCCCCGGCGTGACCAACGCGCAGGAGGTGCTCAAGCAGATCGGGCAGACCGCCCGCCTGTACTTCCGGCCGGTGGCCTGTTACGCCGTCCCGGAGTCCGTGCCCAAGCACGCCCCGAAGAACTACACGCCTCCCCGGGGAGTCGGTGCGGTACCCCCATGCAATCCCTCGGCCGCGATCACCACTTCCAGCCTGAACGTGCAACCCAACAGCGCGTCGCAGAACGGGTTCAACGCCAACAACGTCCCCCCGGACCCGAGTTACGCCTCGGTTCCGTCCACTGCCACGGAGAAGCCGAATTACGCCAACAGCACGGTCCTCGTGCCCGGAGTCGGCAACAACTGCCTGACCACCGGGTACCGCTGCGTGCTCGGTCCGAGCGAGTTGCCCGGCAGCGCGGTGAGCAGCGCCCAGGCAACCCAGAACCAGACCGGGCAGTGGGTGGTCAACTACGGCCTTTCGAACTCGTCGAAGGGCCTGCCCGCCAGCTGCAAGGGCCTGTCGGGGTCGCGGTGCTGGGACGCGGTCGCCCAGCAGAACTTCCACCTGCCCTTGGCCATCGAGCTCGACGGGCAGGTCTATTCGGCACCCATCATCCAGCCGACACAGCCCAGCTTCACGTCCTTCCAGGGCCAGGGTCAGATCTCCGGGGGCCTCACCCAACAGGACGCCACCAACCTGGCCCAGGCCATGAACTACGGCGCGCTGCCCGTCGTGCTGAAGGCGGCTACCTCCGAGACGGTCTCGGCCACACTCGGTCACTCGGCGCTCGTCGCGGGCCTCGGCGCCGGCGTCGTCGGGCTGCTCCTGGTGCTCCTCTACGTCCTCTTCTATTACCGGGCGCTCGGCGTCGTGGTCATCTCGGGTCTCGTGCTCACGGCCATGCTGCTGTGGGCGATCATCTCGGCCCTGGGGCATACCTCGGTGGCGCCGAGCTTCGACCTGGCCGGCATCACCGGTCTGATCGTGTCGATCGGCATCACTGTGGACTCCTACATCGTCTATTTCGAACGATTGAAGGACGAGACCAGATCGGGCCGTTCCGTCCGCACCTCGGTCGACCGCGGCTTCAAGAGCGCGTGGCGCACCGTGTGGGCGGCTGACTTCGTTTCGCTGATCGCCGCGATCGTCCTCTACTTCTTCGCGGTGGGCAACGTCAAGGGCTTCGCGTTCTTCCTCGGGCTCTCCACGATCATGGACATGGCGCTCACCTGGTTCTACACGCGGCCGCTCGTGATCCTGCTCGGCCAGAGCTCCCGATTCCAGGGCACGGGCGCGTTCAGCATCGCCACCGGGTTGCAGGCGGCACCAGCAGCGCCGGCACCGACGCCCACGGGTGCGGTGCCGGTCGGCGCGGGCGGGGGAGGTGGCGCGTGAGCGACAAGAACCGTCCCGACGACGACGGCAGCGCGCTGGACGACGTGAGCGAGGAGGACGTCGAGGAGCTCGAGCAGGACGTCGACACCGAAGACCTCGACGAGGACGAGCTCGTCACCGTCGACGACGCCGCCCGGGCTTTGCTGGCCAAGCCACGCAAGGGTCACGGCCCCATCGCGCGCCTCTACCGGGGCGAGACGCGCTTCGACTTCGTGGGGAAGCGGCGCATCTGGTTCGGCATTTCGACGGTGATCATCCTGCTCGGGATCGTGTCGATCATCGTGCGCGGCGGGCTCAACCTGGGCATCGAATTCAAAGGCGGCACGGAGTGGACGATCGCCGCGCCCGGGATCACGCAGACCCAGGCCGTCGACGCCCTCAAGGGCACCGGTGTCGTCGACCCGACCGTCCAGCTGCTCGGCAGCGGGAACCGCCAGACCCTCAACGTCCAGGCCGACCTGAACAAGCTCTCCCAGGCGAACCAGACCCAGGTCAGCCAGAACGTCCAGAACGCCATGCTGCGCGTCACCGGCCACCATCCCGGTTCGACCTCACAGGCGACGACAACGACGACGAGTGCGGCCACGACGACCACGGCAAAAGCGGGTGCCACGACCGGTTCGACCTCGACGACGACCACCTCGACCACGGTGCCCCCGGACAAGGTCAGCGTCACGACCGTCGGCCCGACGTGGGGCTCGTCGATCACCAACGACGCCATCAAGGCGCTGATCATCTTCTTCGTCGTCGTCGGCATCTACATCAGTATCCGGTTCGAGCCGAAGATGGCGCTGGCCGCGTTCATCGCCATGATCCACGACGTCGCGGTGGCGGTCGGGATCTACTCCATCTTCAATTTCCAGGTCACCCCGGACACTGTCGTCGCCATCCTGACGATCCTCGGCTACTCGCTCTACGACACGGTCGTGGTGTTCGACCGCGTGCGCGACAACACGCGTGGCATCGGGACGAGCGGGCGCCTCACGTACCCGCAGCTCATCAACCTGTCGATGAACCAGACGTTGGCCCGTTCGATCAACACCTCCGCCGTGGCGATCCTCCCCGTGCTGGCCGTGCTGCTCATCGGCGCACAGTTCCTCGGGGCCTCGACGCTGCAGTCCTACGGGCTCGCGTTGTTCGTCGGACTGCTCTCGGGTGCCTACTCGTCGATCTTCATTGCGGCGCCTGTCCTCTGCATGATGAAGGAACGCGAGCCACGCTGGGTCGACATCGCCAACCGGCTGGCCAAGCGGGGCGACAGCGGCGCCTTCTACTCGGCCGCCGACGCCGCCACCCTGAACACCCAGATAAGCGTCGCCGCCGCCGGCCAGGGCCTGGGAGCGTCTGCGGCCGCTCGGCCCGGCGCCACCAAGCGCAGTGGCCTCATCCGGCCCGGCTCGGGCAGTGGTGGTGGCACGGGGACCGGCACCGCCGTGATGGACCGGCCGTCCGGTGCGGGGTCGGGATCGGCGCAGAAGGTCAGCGGGCCGCGGCCGCGCAAGAGCAAGGGCAAGCGCCGGCGCTGACGGGAAGGCCGCGGGCGCCCGGTGGACCTGCGGCGTTTGCCCAGGCGGGTACCCTGGATGGATGGTGGCCCTGGCCCGGGTGACTCCCACGAACGAGCAGGTCGCGGAGGGCGCGGACGGGCCCGCGGAGGCGCTGGCCGACCTGCTGGCGCCGCTGCTGGCCGAGTTCGCCGCCCACCGGCCTGAGGACGACACCTCGACGATCGTCGAGGCGGGTCGGGTCGCGCTCCGGGCCCACGAGGGGCAGTTCCGCCGCTCGGGCGAGCCCTACATCACGCACCCGGTGGCCGTGGCGACGATCGTGGCCGAGCTGGGACTCGATGCCCAGACCGTAGCGGGGGCCCTGCTGCACGACGCGGTGGAGGACACGGGCCTGACGCTCGACGACATCCGCACGCAGTTCGGCGACGGCGTGGCCGGCGTGGTCGACGGGGTCACGAAGCTCGACCGGCTGCAGTTCGACTCCAAGGAGGCCCAGCAGGCGGCGACCATCCGCAAGATGCTCGTCGCAATGGCCGACGACTGGCGGGTGTTGCTGATCAAGTTGGCGGACCGGCTTCACAACATGCGGACGCTCGCGGTGATGCCCGAGTGGAAGCAGCGGCGGACGGCGCAGGAGACCTTCGACGTGTACGCGCCGCTGGCGCACCGCCTCGGCGTGCAGCAGGTGCGCTGGCAGCTCGAGGACCTGGCCTTCGCGACGCTGCACCCGAAGCGCTACGCGGAGATCGAGCAGATGGTGGCGGCCCGGGCACCGCAGCGTGAGGAGTATCTCGAGAAGGTGCTCGTGCACGTGCGCGAGCGGCTGACCGAGATGGGGATCGAAGCGGACGTCACGGGGCGCCCGAAGCACATGTGGTCCATCTACGAGAAAATGGTCGTGCGCGGCAAGGAGTTCGACGACATCAACGACCTCGTCGCCATCCGGGTCGTCGTCGAGTCGGAGAAGGACTGCTGGGCCGCGCTGGGCGCCATCCACGCGATCTGGGCGCCGGTGCACGGGCGCTTCAAGGACTACATCAACACGCCCAAGTTCAACATGTACCAGTCGCTGCACACGACGGTCATCGGGCTGGAGGGCAACCCGGTCGAGGTGCAGATCCGCACCACCGAGATGCACCACCGGGCGGAGTACGGCATCGCGGCGCACTGGGGCTACAAGTCCAAGGAGGACCACTCCTCGGAGATGGCGTGGCTGCAGCGCATCGCCGACGTCGACCGCCAGACGGACGATCCCATCGAATTCCTCGAGGCCTTGAAGCTCGACCTG
>DATAYX010000552.1:0-3128 GCA_036272355.1 Acidimicrobiales bacterium | reverse complement strand
GTCGAGGCGGGAGAGTTGGCGCCGGACCACCCGGCGACCGCCGTGCAGGGCGACGCGCTGGCCCTGCCGTTTGCCGACGGGACGTTCGACCGGGTGATCGCGTCAGAAGTGCTCGAACACATCCCGAACGACGCCGGTGCCATGCGCGAGCTGGCCCGCGTCTTGAAGCCCGGCGGAGCCATGGCGGTGACCGTTCCGCGCTGCGCGCCAGAAACGGTCAACTGGATGCTCTCCGACGAGTATCACGACACGCCGGGGGGCCACGTCCGTATCTACCGACGGTCCACGTTGGAACGGCGGCTGGCCTCGGCCGGGCTCGAGCCGAATGGGCACGGCCATGCGCACGGGTTGCACTCCCCGTACTGGTGGCTGCGCTGCCTCGTCGGCGTGTCGAACGACACGCACCCGGCGGTGGCGGCGTACCACAAGGTGCTGGTCTGGGACATCGTCAAGGCCCCGTTCGTGACTCGGGCGGCAGACCGGGTGCTGAGCCCGTTCATCGGCAAGAGCCTGGTGGTGTACCTGTCCAAGCCCGCCATCACCGTCGCAGGGCTGCCCGACGCGCGCCCGAACCTGCCGCGCGGCGTGCCCGGACGGCGTGGGCCGACGTCGCCGACGCAGGGGGCGGCGGCATGACGACAGAGGAGATCCGCTCGATGCGCTCGATCAGTTCGGCCCAGGTCACGATCCCAGAGGTGCCCGGCATTCTCACGGCTTCTGATGTCCTGGCCACCGCCCATGCCATCGCCGAGGTGCAACGCCACGACGGGATGATTCCCTGGTTCGATGATGGCCATTGCGACCCGTGGAACCACGTCGAGGCAGCGATGGCGCTCACCGTGTGCGGCCTGGTCGACGAGGCCATGGCCGCCTACCGCTGGCTCGTCGACCGCCAGCTGCCCGACGGCAGTTGGTTCAACTACTACCGCCGCGACGCAGTCAAGGACCCGCGTCTCGACACCAACGTGTGTGCATACCTGGCGGCGGGCGCGTGGCACCACCACCTGATCACCGGTGACGTCGAGTTCCTGGGTGAGCTCTGGCCGACGATCGAGGGCGGCATCGACTGGATCCTGCGGTTGCAGCAGCCCGACGGCTCGGTGCGGTGGTCGCTCGACTCGTCGGGCCGCCCCGAGGGCTACGCCCTCTTGACCGGGTCATCGTCGATCTACCACTCGCTGCGTTGCGCCGTCGCCATCTCGGAGTGCCTGGCCAAGGACCGTCCGGATTGGGAGTTGGCGGCGGGGCGCCTGGGCCACGCGGTCGCGCACCACCCAGGAGCGTTCGCTCCGAAGGTGGAATTCGCGATGGACTGGTACTACCCGATGCTCTCGGGCGCGCTCGAGGGCGAAGCGGGCCGGCGCCGTATCGCCGAGGGCTGGTCCACGTTCGTGATGGAGGGTCTCGGCGTGCGCTGTGTGTCGACGGGGGACTGGGTGACGGCGGCGGAGACGGCCGAGTGTGTGTTGACACTCGACGCCCTGGGTCTGGACCACGCGGCGCGGGAACTCTTCGCGGCCGGGCAGAACCTGCGGCTGCCGGACGGTACCTACTGGACGGGGATGGTGTACCCGGAGCGCGAGACCTTCCCCAAGAACGAGCGCACGACCTACACGTTCGCTGCTCAGGTGTTGGCAGCCGACGCGTTGTCCAACACGACGCCGGCCGCCGGCCTGTTCCGTGGCGAGTGCCTGCCGGCTCCTCTCGACCTGGCCGAGCCGCACTGCGGCGACGCCACCGAGGGCTGCACCGTCCTGGAGTACTCGGAGCGGGGCAGGCGCGACTGAGGTCCGCTCCGCTGGGATGAACGCGTGACCCGGTGCCGGCGATCCGTCGGGGGTTTCTGGGATCAGTCTCGCCCACTACCGTGAAGGCGTCTATGAGTCACGAAGCGACAGCGACAGCGACGAGCGGAGACCAGTTCCCCGTCCGCCTCACGACCCTTCACGGCAACAACGTTGCCTACCGCCGTGCCGGAGAGGGGCCCGTGCTCCTGCTGCTGCACGGCATCGCCGGCAGTTCCGAGACGTGGCTACCCGCCATGAGGCTCCTCCGGCGTGACTTCACGGTCATCGCTCCGGACTTTCTCGGCCATGGCGCATCGGCCAAGCCACCTGGTGACTATTCACTTGGCAATTACGCGGCCGGCCTCCGGGACTTCCTCGACGTGCTCGAGATCGACCGCGCCACAGTGATCGGTCAGTCCTACGGCGGTGGCGTTGCGATGCAGTTCGCCTATCAGTTTCCCGAGCACTGCGAGCGACTCGCCCTGGTGGACGCCGGGGGCCTCGGACGCGAAGTCAGCTGGCTTCTTCGACTGGTGACGCTGCCCGGAGCGGAATACGTGCTGCCCGCCCTCTTCTTGGCGCCGGTGCGCGATTGGGGGAACTCGGTTCTCTCCTTCCTGCAGGACCGCGGCATTCGCAGTGAGCGCGCCTCCGAGATGTGGCGTTCGTTCGGGTCACTGACCGATCCGGCCAACCGGGCGGCGTTCGTGCGAACCATGCGCGCCGTGATCGACCCCGGAGGACAGGCAGTCAGCGCGATCGATCGTCTTTATCTTGCCCAGGAGATGCCCACGCTCATCGTCTGGGGCGACCGAGACAAGATCATTCCTGTGAGCCACGCCTACCAGACGCATGAAGCGATTCCGAACAGCCGACTCGAAATCATGTCAGGCGTTGGCCACTTCCCTCACGTCGAAGAGCCGTTCCGATTCGTCGAGATCCTGACGGACTTCATCCGCACCACAGAGCCCAGCAGTTATCGACCTGAGCTGCGCCGTGAACTGCTCCGGCGTGCCAATTCTTCGTAGCTCTTCGGCCAACCAAGAGGCATGGCGGGGTTCGCCGCAGAGGCGATTCGAATGGTGCGACCGCGCTAATGCGGACTGGGTGCGACTCGGCGCAGCACGCGCAGACTGCCGCACGACGTGTCCCCCTCGACGAACTCACCCGACTCGAGCGCGGCGCAATACAGCTCATATGGGGGTCGTCCGCCGTCGGCGGGGTCGGGGAACACATCGTGGATGGCCAGCCAGCCACCGATGACGACGTGCGGGGCCCAGCCGCGGTAATCCGCCCAGGCCGGCTCCTCACCATGCCCCCCATCGATGAAGCAGAAGGCCA
>DATAYX010000551.1:0-2256 GCA_036272355.1 Acidimicrobiales bacterium | reverse complement strand
TTGGGCAGCCGTAAGGCCGTGGGCCGCCAGTGCCAACGACGTGACCTCATTGGCTTCGGGTGCATCGAGGACGACGACCGTGCGGCCAAGCGAGCCGCTGAGCGGCGACGCCTGCACGGTCATCCATCCTCCGAGGCGGCGGCGGACTCTCGTCCTTTGTGGTGCCGGGTCAGGACCAGCGGCGCTGGCAGCGGCGGCCAACACGGCGACGGGCAGGTCCATCGACGAGGGCCAGTCGTGGTCGGCGACGGCGTCGAGCCAGAGATCCGCTTGCGGGTTGGTCGATACGACCTCGAGATTGGCGTCAAGGATCAACACCCCGGGACCTGCCGGCATCGGGTTGCCCGTGTGAAGACCGCTCATGGCAACAGCTCGGCGCAGGCCCTCCCCGAGCACGGAACCTGCTAATCCCAGGAACGCAACTTCGTCCTGGTCGAACCCCGTATCAGCGTCCTGACGGTGCAGGCAGAGTACGCCCCAGGAGTGTCCATGCGAACGGAGAGCGACCCTCACCTCGTCGCCGAGGCCGATCGGCGCCATGACATCTCGATAGCGCGCGCTGGACCAGCGATCACTCTGGGTGACCTGGTCGAGCGATGCCACACCCTTGGCCAGATCTGCGACCGCGGTGAACTTGTTCACGTCGTCCACGCCGTACTCGTTGTCGAGGAACTGGTTTGCGACATCGACGAGTGGCGCCTCGCTGAGTGCCGACGTCATCACCATTGTGGCCTCGTCCACCGTGGCATAGAAGGCGGCGTCGATGGTCACGACACGTCGCAGCGCTCGGAGCGACGCGGCACGGAACTCGTCAATGTCGAGGCCGGCGCCGACGAGTCGGCCCAGGTCGTCCATACCTCGGTGCCGGCTTGCCGGTAGCACAACGTCAACGTTAGGCACGCTCGGCCGGCTCATCGAGCAGGCGTCATGGGGCGGCGCCGAGCTGCGCAAAGAGGGCTGCCATGTCAAGCAGGCCCCAACGCTCCGTGATCATTCCGTCGCGCAGCCGGAAGAGGTTGATCCCAGGTACGTGGACGGTGCGATTTGTCGGCGCGATCCCCATGATCTCACCGCGCTGGGTTCCAGAGGCTGTGAAATGTTCGGCGACGTAGTCTCCCTCGGCCACCAAGAGGTGCACATCGCTGTGCCAGTCGGGGAATGCGGCGCGGATGCGTATCGCCGCCTCACGGAACCCAGCGGCATCGCCCGTCAGGTCTGGCATCGGCGGATCGTGGGCGATGAAGTCGGGAGCCAGGTACTTCTCCACGGCCGAGGCGTCCCCCTTCGTGAACAACGCCTGGATGAACTCGTCTACCACCGTCTTGTTCTGCTCTGTCATGGTCATGACAAGATTTTCTGCCTGGACCCTCGCTGCGTATACCCCAACTTCCTTGGGTGCGACGAGCAGCAATTCAGAATCGGGGCCCCTCAGCCGCAGAACCCGGGCAGCAGGATCTCACCCACTTGCCGAACTCAGTTGCGGGCGAACACCAAGGCGACCGACGACCGGTCGACCACGCGCCAGCGCGGGTCGTGCTGGAGGTAGATCGACAGCCCGGTGTGCGGCCCCCACACGACATAGGACACGTGGTACGCCGACAGAATGGGATCGGGGTTGGTGGTCTGGGTGGTGATCGCGAAGAATTCCGTGAGCACGTTGCCCTCGAACAGGTCGGTGCGGCCGTCGGCGAACGTCGCCCGATGCCGCGCGATGGAGTAGTCGCTCCAGGTGTACTCCGTGAAGACCCGTCCCGGGTGGGTCTCGAGGTAGTTGAAGGCCTGCACGGGGAGCGTCGGCGAGATGCTGCCCGCAGGGACGGAGGGTTGTGCGAGGAGGGCGATAGCCAGAACGGCGTAGAAGGCCACCGCCACGCGCCGGGCCGTCGTCCCCCAGGCGGGCCGGGCGGGGAGCGTCGCCGCGAGGCCTGCCGCGACGACCATCAGATAGATCGCCAGGCGCTGGGTGCGCAGGGCCTCGACGAAGAAGGCCGCAGCCAGCGTTCCCTCGAGCAGCGGCACCCTCTTCGTCCGCACCGCCGCGACGATCACCGCGAGCGGGACGCAATAGGCGAGCACGACCATGACCGAGTGGAAGTCGGGCGAGTTCCACTCGTTGATGTACTGGCCGATCTGGCCGTTCATCGAGACGCCGACGTCGTAGGTCAGCAAGCCGGGGCCGTAGGGCGTGAGGAAGGACGCCACAACGGAACCGACGAACGCGAGCGCGAGCGGGCCCGTGTGCGGCGACTGGCGCAC
>DATAYX010000550.1:0-12513 GCA_036272355.1 Acidimicrobiales bacterium | reverse complement strand
CTGAACCCCGAGCAGGGAGGTCCCAGCGCGGACGCACCTCCCTACGACTGCACCCACAACGTCAGTGCCGGGCCGAATACGGTGGGAAAGACCTACCAGTTCCAGGTGTCGAACCTCGTCACGAACGGATCCCTGGGCGTGGCCATCCTTCCGAGCAGCCCGACGGATCGGGTGGTCCTCGACCAACCAAACGACCAGTCGCTGGCCGAGCAGGCACCGCCCACCGGCTCAGGGCCCCAGGCGCCGAGTTCCTCGTCGGGGACAACGCCGGACTCACCCGCGGGGACGTCGATCCCCGAGACCCTGCCGCCGGTCGGGATCTCGCCCGACCTTGGCCCGCCGGCTCCAACGGTCGGGAGCCCGACGGCGCCGGCGGCCTCGGCACCGGGCACGACGCCAGCCCGGTCCGCCGGCGCCATCCCGGTGCTCGGATCGCTCGCCGGCGACAACGCGTCGCCGCTGACCGTGGCGCTCGTCATGGCGGGCTTGTTGGGTGGCGCCACCTTATGGTTCGTGGCGGGCAGCAGGCGGTCTGCCGAAGATGAGGTCGCTGAGGTCGCGATCACCCACTGACGGCACCGACGCTGGTCGACGTGAGCGAACCCGCTGGTCACCGGGGCGTGCGGGTCTTCCCGCAACCTCTAACATCATGGTCCGCAGCATGACGGGAGGATGTCGACATGCGGTTGGTTGTCGTCGGGGCGTCGAGCGGGTTGGGGCGCTGCATCGGGGTCGGCCTGGCCAAGCGCGGGGCAGAGACAGCGCTGTTGGCGCGCCGCCTCGAGCGGCTCGAGGCGGCTGCGAAGGAGGCCGGCCCGGGCACGGTGGCGATCGCCTGCGACGTCACGGACGCAGCGTCGTGCGGCTCGGCCATCGACGAGGCGGCGGAGAAGCTCGGCGGGATCGACGCGCTCGTCTACACGCCGGCTATCGGCCCGCTCGCCGCACTGGCCGACATGGACGCCGAAACGTGGCGCAGGGTCTTCGACACCAACGTCATGGGCGCCGCCCTCGTGACGCAGGCCGCGCTCCCCCACCTCGAAGCGACCAACGGCGTCGCCCTCTACCTCTCCTCGGTGAGCGCGTCGCTCACGCCGCCGTGGCCGGGCCTCGGTGCGTACGCCGTGAGCAAGGCCGCCCTCGACAAGCTCGTCGAGGCCTTCCGGGCCGAACATCCCGCCGTCGGCTTCACCCGTGTGATCGTCGGTGACTGCGCCGGCGGCGAGGGCGACTCCATGACGGGCTTCGCCAACGACTGGGACATGGACCGGGCCATCGAGTTCGGGACCAAGTGGGCGGAACGCAAGTATCTGAGTGACAGCCTTATCGAGGTGGAAGAGCTCGTGACCGTGGTGGACTCGCTGATCCGGCACGGCGACAGCCTGAGCTTGCACTCGGTGACCGTGGCGCCGCGCACGGTCCCGGGCGCGCCGCCGCCGCCGTCGCTCGACCAGGTCGCGCCGGGTTCCTGACCGGCGGCGGTCGAGCGGTGCGGGTGAAGCCCTATCCATATCGGGCGCGCGCCTGGTGGGGTGAGGCGCTCGTCGCCGAGTCCGGGGCGTGCCTTCTGATGGAGCGCGACGGCGAGCCGGCACTGCTGTACTTCCCCCGGGCCGATATCGAGCTCGCGGCGTTCCGCGCGGGCACGAGCGCGGCGCTCGATCCGGAAGGCGGCACCGGCGAGACGTGGGACGCCGACTCGAGTGACGGAGCGGCCGTGCTGACGATGGTGACGGACCCCAAGCCCGATATCGCGGCGCTGCGCGACCACGGACGTTTCGACGCCGAGCGAGCCCGGGTCGAGGTGCTCGACGGCGCCGCCGGCGACGAGCGCGACGTCACCATCAAGCGTTTCCCCACGTGGGGCGACACCAGCGACCTGGTCGGCCTGCTCGACGTCCAGCGCGACGGCGACCTGGCTTTCGTCGGGGGGGCGCACACCGACGGCCGCCGCCCGGTGGTGGAGGGCAGCCAGATGCTGGGCCAGGCCATCGTCGCCGCCGGCCGCCACGCGCCCGGGCGCCGGGTGGTCTCCGCGTCGATGGTGTTCCTGCGTGCGGCACACGCCGGGCGCCCGTTGCGTTTCGAGCTCTCCGAGCTCAGCGCCGGCCGCACGTTCAGCGGACTGGCCGTCGAGGTGCTCCAGGGAGGGCGCCGCTGCGCCGCCGGCACCGTCCTCCTCGACGTCACTGCAGCCGAGATCGTCCGCCACGCGGTGGAAGCGCCCGACGTGCCGGGGCCCTACGCGTGCCCGGCCTTCGACATGGGCGTGACCGGACGCGACCTGCGGGTGGTCGACGGCGCGTACACGAACGACGCCGACGCCCCGGCCGGGCCGCCCGTCATCGACTGCTGGGTCCGCTTCCGATCCCTGCCGGACGACCCTCCCCTGCACGCCGGGCTGCTGGCGCAGTTCGCGGGGCACATCCCGATCGCCACGGCGCTGCGCCCCCATGTAGGAGTGGGCCAGTCGGCGGCACACAAGACGTTGTCGATGGGGATCAACGCGATCAGTCTGTCGGTGCATCGAGTTGTGCGCGCCGACGAATGGATGCTCTACCACCACCACTCGACGTTTGCCGGCGACGGCATGACGCACGCCGAGTGTCGCGTCTTCACCGAGGGCGGCGAGCTGCTCGCATCCTTCACGGTGGAGGCGATGGTGCGACCGTTCTCCGAGGGCGACGGTGCGCGGGACGAAAGGACGGCGATGTGAGCCTGAGCACGGGCCGCGGGCCCCTCAGCGGCCGGCCGGCCGGCCGTTTCACGGCGAAGATGCCGGCCGACGTCGCCTACATCGAGCCATTCCCCCGGCGCGTGCGGGGCATGAAGGAAGGCCGGGCCCTGATCGACAGCGAGCGGGTGCTGCTGGTGCACCGTCCGGGCCGACCCCCCGAGTACGCCTTCCCGGAGGAGGACGTGCACGGCACGGCCGGCGACGCCGAGCCCGACACCCCGGGCTACGTCACCGTCGCCTGGGACGTCGTCGACGCCTGGTTCGAAGAGGCCGAGGAAGTGTTCGGCCATCCCCGCAACCCCTACCACCGCATCGACATCCTGCGTTCCGAGCGGACGCTCCGGGTCGACGTGGGGCCGACCACGCTGGTCGACACGCGCGACACGCTGGTGCTCTACGAGACCGGCCTCGACCCGAAGCTCTACGTCGACCCGCGGCACGTCCGCATGGACGCGCTCGAGAAGAGCGCGACGCAGACCTACTGCCCCTACAAGGGCACGGCCTCGTACTGGTCGTACCGCGTCGGCACCGACACCGTGGCCGACGTCGCCTGGAGCTACGAGGACCCGTTGCCCGAGTCCGCGCCGATCCGCGGCTTGTTGAGCTTCGACAGGAATCGCGTCACGCAGCGCGACGACCTGCCCGCCGGCGGTTGACCCGCCGGTCCGTCAGGACGCGGTCGAGGTGCCCGGCAGGTCGGTGCCGCAGACCGGCGCCGAGGAGATTGCCGTGAAGCCGCTCTTGTGGGCCTGCATGACCCAGGCACACGTCTTCTTCGGGTCATGGCCGAAGATGGTCGCGTAATTGATCGGCTGGGGGAGCAGCCCGTTGGCGTCGTAGGACTTGAGGCCGCGCAGGTCCTTGATCACGGCCGCCTGTGTCGGGTTGCTGCCCGCCATCTCGAGGCCCTTGATCATGAGGTCGGCCCCCGCCCAGGCCTCGTACTGGCCGAACGTCGGGAACTGGGTCTTCGTGAAGTGCGCGTACTTCTCCATCGCAGCCTGCATCTGCTGGGTCCCGGCGTTCGGCAGCGACCACGGGCGGAAGAGCGACAGGAAGTACGCACCCTGCAACGTCGACCAGGCCGGCGAGTTGATGACATCGGGCTGGTACCCGGTGGCGTACATGGTGGCCTTCAGCTTCACGCCGGCCTGCTGGAGCGCCTGCGCCAGCGCATAGTTCGAGTTGGCGTCCATGGCAGGCACCATCGCGTTGATGCCCTTCTGCTTGGCGACGAGAGCAATGTTGGTGAAGTCGACGCTTCCGAACGGGACGGTCGTGTTCAGGACACCGGTCTTGCCGCCGGCGTTTTCGAAGGACTTGGACGTCGCGATGGCAGCCCGGCTGGACGAGGGCGAGATGCCGTAGCCGTACGAACCGAGCACGGAGCCGCCGTGGGCCTTCAGGAAGTTCCCGATCTGCGTGTTGACGGGGTACTTGGGGTCGACGCTGCCCTCGTCGGAGGCGAACATGTTCGTGTAGGGCTGCGTACCCCACTCGGGACCGTCGTCGTAGGAGCCCGTGACCGGGACGCCGGCCTGGTTCGGGTTCTTGGCGGCCAGGAAGAACAGCGGGCTCTGCGAGACGATGCCGAAGGCCTTGGAGTCGGCCTCCTGCACGATGGTGGCGATGTTCGAGGGGTTGGTCTGGTCGTCGAGGACGAGCGGCACGAGCTTGTGGCCGTGCACGCCGCCCTGCGCGTTCTGCAACGCGATGCGTGCCTGGAACCCGGCCGGGGACGAGCCGTCCTGGGCGCCGCCGGGCCCGGTCAGCGAGCTGATGTAGGCGATGGTGATCGGCGCGGGGGCAGCCGATGCCGGGGCCGACGAGGTCGCCATCAGGGCCAGCGGCAAGCCGGCCACCGCCGCGGCCAGGACGGAGCTGATCGTCCGGACGCCGTTGCGCGTCCCAGTCTTGGAGATTCCTCCGAGTCGCACGTGCCGATTTCCTCCCCCGGACCCATCGGAGTCCCTAGCCAGGAGCATGATAACCCGCTTTGAGGAAAAAGAGAATGCCAATCTCAAGCGGGGTCATCGCCGTTTCCAATGTAACGACCGGTCAGTACGAACTGACCGGATTCGTCACTGTAACGCGTTCGTAACGCCGGTGGGGGTCGGGGCTTCCGCCTCGCCGAGATAGCGCTCGATGACCTCCTCGCCGGCCTCGGCGGCGGGCCCTGACCAGCCCACCCGGCCCCGGGTGAGGATGACGCAGGTGTCCGCCATGGCCAGGGCGCGGTGCACGAATTGTTCGGTGAGCACGATGGTGATCCCCGAGCGCCGCGCCTCTTCGAGGCCCTCGAACACCGACTCCGCGACGAGCGGCGCCAGGCCCAGCGACATCTCGTCGGCGATGATCAACTTCGGCGACACGGCCAATGCGCGCGCCAGCGCCAGCATCTGCTGCTCCCCGCCCGACAGGCTCCCGGCGCGCTGCGTCCGTCGCGTGCCGAGCACCGGGAAGCGCTCGATCGCCCGGTCGATCGCAGCGGCCCGGTCCTGCCGGCGCTCCTGGGCCACGGCCATGCGCAGGTTGTCCTGGACGGAGAGACCGGGGAAGATGCCGCGTCCTTCGGGGATGTAGGTCAGGCCGAGCTTGCGGATGCGGTGCGGCGACAGCCGCGTGACGTCGTGGCCGTCGAAGTGCACCGAGCCGGCATGCCGGGGCACCAGCCCAGACGCGGCGCGGGCGAGCGTGCTCTTCCCCGCCCCGTTCGCGCCGAGCACCGCGAGCACGGTTCCCGGTTCGACCGCGACCGACACCCCGAAGAGCGCCTGCGACGGCCCGTAGAGGACGTCGAGGTCGCGCACGTCGAGGAGTGGTTCCGTCACGACGTCGCCTTCGGCCCGCGTTCGAGCTGGGTGTCGCCCAGGTACGCCTCGCGCACCCGGGCGTCGTTGCGGATCGTCTCGGGCGTCCCGTTGGCGATGAGCTCGCCGAAGTCGAGAACGAACACCGTGTCCGAGAGCGAGAGGACCGCGGCCACGTCGTGTTCGACGATCACGAGGGAGAGCGGACGCTCCTTCTCGTGGACGATCTCGCGGAACACCGAGAGCAGGTTCTCCGATGCCTTCATGTCGAGACCCGAGAGGGGCTCGTCGAGGAGAAGGACGCGAGGGTCGCTCGCAAGCGCACGGCCCACCTCGACCAGGCGGGCCACGCCCAGCGGCAGCGCCGCCACCGGGGCCTGGGCGACGCGGGTCAGTCGCAGCATCTCGACCAGACGGTCGATGTGCTCGTTCTCGCGCTTGGAGGGCGGCAACAACGAACGGGGATCGAACATGTCGCGCCACAAGCGAACCGGCGACACGCGGGCCCGGTGCGCGAGCACGAAATGCTCACGCACGGTGAGCCCCATGAAGAGCTCGGGCTGCTGGAACGTACGGGCGAGCCCGCGGCTCGCACGCGAGCGCGGCGAAGCGCCGCTCACCTCCTCCCCGTTCAGCCAGACCCGGCCCGTGTTGCACCGCTGCAGGCCGGAGAGCACGCCGAGCAGGGTCGACTTCCCCGCGCCGTTCGGGCCGACGAGGCCCGCGATCGATCCGGCGGCCACATCGATCGAGACGTCGGAGAGCGCGGTCAGCCCTCCGAACCGGACCGTGACGCCGGTCGCGGCCATGGCCGCGTTGCGCTCGGCACCACCTTCGGGCTCGAGGGTGACCGCTTCCGTGGTCACGAGACGCCCTCGGCCACGCGCGGCACGCCTTGTGCCTCGACCTCACCGGACGTCAGGGTGATGTCGTCGAAGCGGTCGGGACCCTGTCCGGCCGGGGCGAATCGCAACAGAAGACGTCGCAGGCGGCGGCCGTTCTCCGCCAGTACGCCGTCGGGGTACTTGGCCGCCGAGATGGCCCCGGCACCGAACCCGATCGCCAGCCACGTCGGGAGGTTCGTGATCTGTGGCCAGTAGTACTGGAAAAGGGCGTTCGGGAAGACGAGCGCCACCCCTGCGATCAACGCCGCTGCGGTCGACCGGACGCCCATGGTGACCAGCACGGCCAGCCAGATGACGCCGGCGAGGGTAGCGAATTCGCTGGGCTGGAACGTCGTCTGCCCCATGGCATAGAGGGCCCCGCCGATGCCGGCCACCAACGCCGCCATGGCACCCGCAATGACCTTCATCTGCACGACGCTGATGCCCGACGTGCGCGCGCCGGCTTCACTCCAGCGCGCCGCGTTGAGGGCCAAACCGGTGGTCGATCGTCGGAAGTTCACGATGAAGACAGCGAAGATCCCGAACACCACGAGGCAGAGATAGGAGAAGGCCATGTTGGAGCCTGCGAACTCGGGGCGATTCAAGGTCAGCCCGATGCCCTGGTTGACGAAGCTGGGCAGGGTGAAGACGAGCGTCTCCATCAGGAGGCCGAACGTGAGGGTGACGAGCGCGACGTAGAGGTCACCGAGCCGGATGCTCAGGAAGCCGACGATCGCCCCCATCGCTCCGGCGATCAGGCCGCCGACGACCGCGCCGGCGAGCACGGGCCAGCCATAGTGGTTGGCGAGTTGGGCGGTGGTCAGCGCGCCGACGCCGGCGAAGGTGATCTGGCAGAGCCAGAGCATGCCGCCCTCGCCGGTGACGATCGTCCAGGAGAGGCAGATGATGGCCAGCGCGAAGGCCTGTGGGAAGAGCCCGACCCAGTACCCGCTCACCAGGAGGGGTGCGACCGCCACGGCGACGATGAGAAAGAGCGGGCCGGCGTACTTCCCGAAGAAATTGAGGGACGCCGTCTCGATGACGTTGCTCGTCGACCCCGCCAGGCGGCTCTCTCCCTGGGGGGTGATGGCGCGATCGAGCGCGCCACCCCAGCCCTCGGCCTCCCCCACACGCCCACGGCGGATCAGGCTGTAGATCAGGAAGAGCGCGATGACGATGAACGGGACGGAGTTGATCAGGCCCGTGGTCCACTGACTGTTGGACGGCAGGTAACGCTGGATCAGCGACGTGGCCACACCCATCAGGAGCCCGACGATCACGGCGACCGGAAGGCTCCGCAACCGGGCCGCGACGACAGCGGCGAAGGAAGCCGCGATCAGGAGCGTGAACTGTGCTGGGTCGAGCCCGTTCTCCGGTGCGATCAGCACCCCGGCCAGTCCGGCGAAAAAGGTACTGACGGCCCACACGCCGACCGAAATCGCCGTCGGATTGGATCCGGACAGGTCGGTCATGGCCGGTGAATCGACCATGGCGCGCACTTTGAGACCGACCTCGGTGAAGCGCAGCACCGCCCAGCCGAGCAGCACCATGGCCGCGACGCAGATCAACACGATGATCTTGTTCTGATCGATCGGCACGCCCAGGAAGTGGTAGACGGCGTTGGGATTGGGAGCCAGTCCAGGCGCGGACTGAATCGGTCCGTTGCCAAAGATCCACACGGCGAGCTCGGGGATGGCCACGAGGAGGCCGATCGTCGCCACGACCTTGATGAGGGGCGAGGAAAGGCGCATGTGGCGGAACAGGACGATGTAGAGCAGAACGCCGATGGCGGGGGAAAGAACGACGATGGAAAGAACCGCGGCGGGTGCGATGCCCCAGCTGTGCTGCGTGTGCAGGTAGTAGTAGAAGCGCGCGACGAAGTACGCAATGGCGCCGAACGCGAAGTTCAAGATGCCCGAAGACGTGTAGGTCATGACGAGCCCGGCCGAGGCGATGGCGTAGACGCCGCCGGTGACCAAGCCGACGATTATGAATTGCAGCATCCTGCGGAAAAGCACCCCCTTGCCGGCCCGAGCAACCGGTCAATTTCTGAATTCGACGTCGATAAATATTAACGAGGCGGCGTGCCCCCTGCACGACCGAAGTTATTGCGGTTGAGCTGGGTATTCACCTTCTCTGCGCACCGCGGCGCAACGGCCGTCGGACGGGAACGCCCGTACACGGCCGAAAACCGATTTCCGAGTCAGGAGTCGGCGCGGACCTTGTCCTTGACCGCCGGCACGATCGGCGGCGCCTCCTTCCAGTTGGGGATCCCCGCGTCCTCCTTGGCCACCGGGAACCGGTCCTCGTTCACCCAGGCCCAGTGCGAGTGATTGAGCTCGTGCAGGGTGAAGCACGCGTTGAGGGCGTTGTAGAAGCCCATGTTGTCCACGCTCTGGTTCACCGACTCCTTGATCAGGAGCGAGGTCATCGTCGGAAGCTGGGCGATGCGGCGGGCGAACTCGACGGTGCGCTCCTCCAGCTGCTCCTGCGGGAAGATCTTGCTGACCATGCCGAGGCCGTGGGCCTCCTCGGCGTCGATGGAGTCGCCCGTGAGGAGCAGCTCCTTCGCCTTGCGCGGCCCGAACTCCCAGGGGTGGGCGAAGTACTCGACGCCGCACATGCCGAGCCGCGACCCGACGACGTCGGCGAAGCGGGTGCCCTCGGCAGCGACGATCAGGTCGCAGGCCCACAACAGCATGAGGCCGGCGGCGTACACGTCACCGTGCGCCTGACCGATCGTGATCTTGCGGAGATTCCGCCAGCGGCGCGTGTTCTCGAAGAAGTAGTGCCACTCCTGGAGCATCAGCGCCTCGGCGCCCTTCCTGGTGGCACCATTGATCGTCCTCGAGGGGTGCAGGGTCGGCCCCGGCGTGCCCTCCTCGCGGGCGGCCTTCGAGCCCAGGTCGTGGCCCGAGGAGAACATGGGCCCCGTGCCGCCGAGGATGACCACCCGCACGGTGTCATCGGCCTCCGCCGTCAAGAAGGCGTCGTTCAACTCGACGAGCAGCCCACGGTTCTGGGCGTTACGGGCGTCGGGACGGTTCAACATGATGCGCGCGATCGTCCCGTCGTCGACTGTCTCGTACAGCACGTACTTGTAGTCAGGCATCTCCGGCTCTCCGTGAACTGGTCCTCTTGATGGTCGGGCCGACCCTATCGTCAGAACCCGCGGGGCTGCGATGCGGCTGTGTTACCCCGCGGCGCCCACCGGCACGTCGACCTTCATGATGTCGGCCAGATTGCCGCCCATGATCTTGCGCATGTCCTCGTCGGAGAGGCCCGCCGGCAGGTGCTCGGCGTAACTGCGCGGCTCCGCCAGACCCTCCGGGTGCGGGTAGTCGGATCCGAAGAGGACGTGGTCCGCGCCGATCGTGTCGATGAGGAGCCCCAGGTCGTCCTCGTGGAAGGGGCTGATCCACACGTGGGTCTTGAACTGCTCCACCGGGTCCTCGTCGAACGCCTGCGGCATCTTCTTGTAAGTGTCGGCGACGTGGTCGAGGAACCCCGCCACCCAGTCACCGCCACTCTCGATCGACGCGACCCGCAGCTTCGGGAAGCGGGAGAACACGCCGTGGCAGAGGTACGCCGTCATGGTGTCCTCCATCGGCCGCTTGCCGACGCTGATGGCGCGGAAAGGATCGAGGCGGAAGGGGAGCATCTCGTTCGGTTGACCGATCCAGTCGTTCTGGTAACGCGTGTAGCCGCTGTCCGAGGAGTGCATGGAAACGAGGATGTCGGCCTCCTCGACCGCCTTCCAGAACGGGTCGAACTCCGAGTAGCCGAACGAACGCGAGCCGCGGTACCCGGGCACGGGGGCGGGCCGGATGAGCACCGTCTTGGCCCCGCGCTCGAGCACCCATTCGAGCTCCTCGAGCGCCTTCTCCACGATGGGCAGCGTTATCACCGGTGTGGCGAAGATCCGGCCCTCGTAGTTGAAGGTCCACTCCTCGTACATCCACTCGTTCAGCGCGTGGATGGCGGCGTGCGTCAGCTCGGGATCGTCGCGCATCCGCTCCTCGAGAAGGCTGGCCAGGGTCGGGAACATGAGGGCGCGGTCGACGCCGAGTTCGTTCATCAACTCGAGCCGCGGGCCCGGCTCGCGGAACGCAGGAACGCCCCGCATGGGCTCACCGATGATCTCGCGGTAGGACTTTCCCTCGGGGTTCCCGTCGCGGAAGTACTCCTCCTGCGCGCCGGGACGCGCCACGACCTCGAAGGTCGGGTTCGGGATGTACTCGCTGACCGTCCCGCGGATCATGATCTTCGTCCGCCCGTGCAGGTCGACGTAGTCGATCGCGCCCTTGAAGCGATCAGGGAGGTGACGGGTGAACGATTCACGCGTCTCGTAGAAGTGGTTGTCCGCATCGAAGACAGGGAAGTCCAAGGTTCTGGCCATGCTCTTCACGATAGTGGGTTTTTGACTACGACGTCAATATCAGATTCATGCAACTGCCGCCGGCGAACCCGCAGGCCCCAGGGCCGGACCGGCCTCAGAGCCGGTACAGCCGGCGGGCGTTCTCCCCGAAGATCTTCCGGCGGATCTCGGGGGTGAGCGTCTCCATCTTCGCCTCGACCGTCTGCAGCGGGTCGGGGTACAGACAGGTCGGGTGCGGGAAGTCGGTCTCGAAGAGGATGCGGTCCTCGCCGACCGCCTCGATCAGGTCCGGCAGTTTGTTGCGGTTGTTCTCGAACCAGAACGTGGCGTAGAGGTTCGTCCGGAAGTACTCCGACGGCATCCGCTGCATCTGCGCGAGCTCCGGCGGCGCGTTCTCGGCCATCTCGTAGTCGAGCGCCTCGAGGATGAACGGGATCCACCCGACCCCGCTCTCCACCGAGACCATCTGCAGGTCCGGGTAGCGGTCGAACATGCCCGAGAGGATCAGATTGGTGACGACCCGCGCGTTGCCGATGAAGAGGAGCGTCCCGCCGATGGCCAGCTTCGTGTTCTCAGCGTGCGACGCCCAGGGGTACTGCCCGAAGAACGACATCGCCGTCTGGCTGGCGCCGATGTGGAAGTGGACCGGCAGGGCCAGCTCGCAGCAGACCTCCCAGAGAGGGTCCCAGGCCCGGTTGGCCAGGTCGGGCGCGCCCAGGTCCTGGGGGTCCGACGTCATGTTCACGCCGCGTGCGCCGAGGCCAGCCACCCGGCGCGCCTCCTGCACGCAGACGTCGACGTCCCACGCCGGCATCAGCGGGAGCGGCAGCAGCCGGTTCCCCGAGTCGGCCTGGATCTCGGCCATGCCGTCGTTGTAGATCTCGATCGCCAGGCGGCACAGAGCGGGGTCGTCGACCATACCGAGGTCCTGGCCGCCGAGGCCGATGGTGCTCGGGAAGATGATCTGCGCGTCGATGCCGCACTCGTCGAGCACGCCGAGACGCACCTCGGGATCGTGCGCGCCGAGATGGACCTCGTCGTGATCCCACTCCATGAGCGCGTGGAACGAGCTCTCCTTCGTGCCATCACGCGCGATGACACCGCCGGCGCTGAAACGGCCGACCGGGTGCCCGTCGAACACCCACATCTTTTCTCCGTCGACCTCTTCGACCCGGGGCACCCGCTCCTTGAAGGCGGCGGGTGCCCGCTTGGTGAAGAGGTCCGGGGCTTCGCTCCAGTGCGAGTCCGCGTCGACGACGAGCATGTCCTTCAACATTGACGTCAATATTAGAGTAGCTTCGTTCCCGCAGCAACGGCTAAAGGGGCAGGTGGACGAGTGGGCATCGACGACGAGGGGATCCGTGCGACCGCTGCCTGAGCTGACACTGGCGAGCGAGTGGTTCTGGACCTCGGGGGCCGACGGCGTGCTCCGGATCCAGGGCTGCGAGGACTGCGGCCAGCTCGTACACCCACCGACCCCCGTCTGCCCGTCCTGCCGAAGCCGTTCCTCCAAGCCGGTGGCCGTCTCCGGCCGTGGCACCGTCGTCGGGTTCACGGTCAACGCGCACCAGTGGCACCCGGACTTCGAGCCGCCGTACGTCATCGCGAACATCGCGCTCGCCGAGGATCCGACTGTCCACCTGACGACGAACGTGACCGGGTGTCCGCCCACCGACGTCGCCATCGGTCAGGAGGTCGCGGTCC
>DATAYX010000549.1:0-1648 GCA_036272355.1 Acidimicrobiales bacterium | reverse complement strand
AGGTCGGTGAGCGAGACGCAAAGATCGGCCACGAGGCGACGGTGTCCAAGGTCGGCGAGGACCAGCTTTTCTATCTCATGAGCCGCGGCCTGTCCGAGCAACAGGCCATGGGCATGATCGTCAACGGGTTCATCGAGCCGGTGACCCGCACGCTGCCGATGGAGTACGCGGTGGAGTGGAGCCGCCTCATCGAGTTGCAGATGGAAGGGGCGGTCGGCTGAGGTTGGCGCTGGGGCTCACGCCGGTGCCGACGCGGCGCAGCCGGGCCTGCAACGTGGCACCATAGAACGATGCCGATGCGGGAGGAATGCGTCAATTTCCAGAGCCGCACCTACGCGTCGGGCGAGGCGGCCCGCTTCTGCCGCTTGGACCTCGCACCCGAAGCGCCCTGGCGCTGCCCGGAGAACTGCCCCTCGTACAAGCCGCGCATGGCGGACGTGGGCTGGGTGCACGGCAGCCTGGTCGAGCCGGCGCTCGAGGAGGAGCCCGCGGCCCCGGACGGGAACATCGCGGCGTTGCTCGACTCGGCCGAGGACATCGTGAACGAAGTTGCGCCCGGAGTGCTCGAAGAGGTGCGGGCCGAGGACGCCCGCAAGGATCGCTCCTCGAACCGCTGGTGGCGCCGGCGCCGCTGACGCGCCGCTCGGCCCTAGCGGCCGGTGAACTTCGGCGTCCGCTTCTCCATGAACGCTGTCATCGCCTCGACCAGGTCGTCGGAGGCCAACATGCCCGAGTTCCAGGTCGCGACGTAGTCGAGGCCCTCGGCCACCGTGCGGCCTTCGTTCGCAGCCAGCACGGCCTTGGTGCCCTGCACCGCGATGGGGGAGTTCGCGGCGATCTCGCCGGCCAGAGCCCGCGCCGCCTTGAGCACGCCCTCGGCGTCCCCGGCCACGTCGTTGACCAGGCCGATCTCCTTGGCGCGCTCGGCCGTGACGTCCTTGCCCGTGAAAGCGAGCTCGGCCAGGTGTCCCGCGCTGATGATGGCGGGCAGCCGCTGCAGGCTGCCCAGGTCGGCCACGATCGCAACCTTGGCCTCACGGACCGAGAAGACCGCGTCGACCGAGGCCAGGCGGATGTCGCACGCGGCAATGAGGTCCACGCCGCCTCCGATGCAGTAGCCGTGCACCGCGGCGATGACGGGCTTGGGGCACTGCGCCACGGCGGTGATCGAGTCCTGCAGGCGCTTCACCTCGAGGCGCGAGCTGCGGGCCCGGGCGGCCATGGACGCGGGACGTGCATCCTCGCCGCCGCCGCCACCACCACCGTCGCCGCTTCCGGCCAGCAGGTTCCCCATCGCTTTGAGGTCGAGGCCGACGGAGAAGTGCGGTCCCTTCGCGGCGATGACGACCACCCGCACCGAGTTGTCGTCGCACAACGCCTCCATGGCCCTGGGCAGATCGCGCCAGAGGTCCACGCCCATGGCGTTGCGGGCCTCCGGCCGGTCCAGCCACAGCGTGGCGACGTCCTGGTCCCGCTCGATGCTCAAGACCGGCGATTCGAAGCCTTCGATACCTGCGTGCTCACCCATGCCAGGCAGGCTATCCGCCCTGGTAATGGCCCTGGAAATGGGCCACTAAGGTGCATTGGCTGCACCCGCGTCGAGAACCCGCGACCACTCCCACCACTCGCATCGAGAGAGGTTTGACCC
>DATAYX010000548.1:0-2931 GCA_036272355.1 Acidimicrobiales bacterium | reverse complement strand
TCGGTCATGGTCGTGGCTCCTCCGTTCAGACCTTGGCGATGACGGTATCGGCGAAGCGGCGCAGGTTGTCGATCTTCGTCTGCAGGGGCTCGGTGTCCTGCTCGACCCCGTAAGGCCAGCGGAACCCCACGATGACGTCGGTGACACCGAGCTCCTCGAGCCGGCGGACGCCGTCGGGTGTGTAGGCGTCGGCGGAGATCACGTGGACCTCGAACGGCGCGTCCTCGGTGCCGTGCTCCTTGCGGAGAGTGGCGAGGCGTTCGAGGAGACCGGAGAGGTCGGCGGGGTCGCCGCCACCGTGCAACCAGCCGTCGCCGTCGACGGCGGCCCGCTTGAGGGCGGCTTCGTGATGGCCGCCGATCAGGATCGGCACGGGACGGCGCGGTGTGGGACACATCTTGACGGACGGGACGTCGAAGATCTCCCCGTGGAACTCGAAGAAGCCGCCGGCCGTGAGGCCGCGCATGACGGTGATCATCTCGTCCATGCGCTTGCCGCGGCGGGCCCAGGGGACGTCGGTGATCTCGTAGTCCTCGGGCCAGGGGCTGGTGCCCACGCCGAGGACGAGGCGGTCGCCGGTGAGGACCGCCGTCGAGGTCATCTGCTTGGCGACGAGGACCGGGTGGCGGATGGGGAGCTTGACGACGAAGGTGACGAAGCGGATCCGCTCGGTTACGGCGCCCATGGCGGGGATGATCGAGAAGGGCTCGAGGAACGGCTTGTCCTCGAGGAACTCGCGGCTGCCGTCGGGGTTGAACGGGTACGTGGTGTCGGAGACCTCGGGGTAGCAGATGGAGTCGGGGACGACGAAGGAGTCGTATCCAGCCTCCTCGGCGGCCCGGGCCAGGGGCAGGTAGTAGCCGGGGTCGACCATCGACTCCGCGTACGAGAACCGCACGACACCTCCTCGATGCTTTCCGGGTTCGTCTACGAGGCCGGCCCGGATGGGTCCGGCGGCCCCGGCGCCGCCTACCATGCGGCACGTGCCTGCTCATCCTGCCAGGACCGACGCGACGGGGCCCAACCCGGGCGGCGACGAGGTCGGGGGCGGGGGCGAGACGGAGTTGCGGCTGACGGGGTCGGCTCCGCCGATGGTCACCGACCTGTCCCTCGAGGACCTCGAGCAGGAGGCCCGGCGGGCCATCGGCGAGATGGCGTACGCCTACTACGCGGGCGGGGCGGACGACGAGCGGCTGTTGCGGGGGAACGTCGACGCGTGGGGGCGCTGGCAGCTCCACCCGCGGGTCCTGGCCGGGGTGTCCGCGGTGTCGACGGCGACGACCGTGCTGGGCTGGGCGGTGGCGTCGCCCGTCGGGATCGCCCCGACGGCGATCCAGGGGCTGGCGCACCCGGAGGGCGAGGTGGCGACGGCCCGGGGTGCGGCGGCGGCCGGGGCGCTGCTGATCCTGTCGTCGCTGGCGACCTGCCCCTTGGAGGACGTGGCGGCGGCCGTGCCGCCGGACGCGGTGCGGTGGATGCAGATCTACGTGCTGCGGGAGCGGGCCCGGACGGCCGAGCTGGTGGCGCGCACGGTGGCGGCCGGGTACCGGGCGCTGGTGTTGACGGTGGACGCGCCCGTGTCGGGGTTGCGGCTGCGGGAGTGGCGGACCGGGGTGCACCTGCCGGACGACCTCGCGTTGCCGAACCTGGCCGGGGACTCGACATCGAGCGCCCGGGAGGGCGGGTTCATGGCGGTGGTGACGAACGAGTTCGAGCCGGCGCTGACGCCGGACGACATCGGGTGGCTGCGCGGGCTCAGCGAACTCCCCGTCGTGGTGAAGGGGGTGCAGCGGGCGGACGACGCGGTGCGGTGCGTCGACGCCGGGGCGGCCGCCGTCATCGTCTCGAACCACGGCGCCCGGCAACTGGCCGACGCGCCCGCGACGGCCGACATCCTGGCCGAGGTCGTCGACGCGGTCGGCGGGCGGGCCGAGGTGTACGTGGACGGCGGGCTGCGGCGGGCCCCCGACGTCGTGAAGGCGCTCGCGCTCGGGGCCCGGGCGGCGCTGGTCGGGCGGCCGTCGCTGTGGGCGCTGGCCACGGGTGGCGCCGACGGTGTGGCGGCGATGCTGCACTGGTTCGAGTCGGAACTGCGCCGGTCGATGGCGTTGTGCGGTGCGGCGACGGTCGACGGCTTGGACCGGGGCCTCGTCCGGCCGGCGCCGGGGGGCCCGGCGACTTCCCCATGACGACGGTGGCGGCGATGGTCGCGGCACGGGCCGACGACGACAGCACCGGTGTGCTGGACGTCAGCGGCGCCAGCTGGACCTGGCGACAAGCTGTCGCCGAGGGGGCGGCGCGGGGGGCCTTGGCGCAGTCGCTGACGGCGGGCGTGTTGCCGCACGTCGGGGTGCTCCTGCCCAACGGGCCCGAGTACCTGTTCTGGCTCAACGGCGCCGCGTTGGCGGGAGCGGCGATCGTCGGGATCAACCCGACCCGGCGCGGCGACGCGTTGGCGGCCGACGTCCGGGCGACCGACTGCTCGATGATCGTGACCGACGACGAGGGCGCGGCACTGCTGCAGGGACTGGAGCTCGGCGTGGACGAGGACAAGGTCCTCGTGATCGGGACGGAGCGCTACGCAGAATTGGTGGAGGGCTTCGCCGACGGTCCGGCCGCGCAGGCGTTGGTCGACGGCGCCGGATACGTCGACGAGGAGTCCTTGTACCTGTTGATCTTCACGTCCGGGACGACCGGCGTCCCCAAGGCGGTGCGCTGCACCCAGGGCCGGCTGGCCGACATCGCGAGGGTGGCGGCGCCGGGATACGGCTACACGACGGAGGACGTCTGCTACTGCCCGATGCCGCTGTTCCACGGCAACGCGCTCATGGCGCTGTGGGGGCCGTCGGTGATGGTGGGCGCGGCGCTCGCGGTGCGGCCCCGCTTCAGCGCCTCGTCCTTCCTCGACGACGTCCGGACTTTCGGCGCGAC
>DATAYX010000547.1:0-3046 GCA_036272355.1 Acidimicrobiales bacterium | reverse complement strand
CTGCGCTTCGGCGATACCGTGACGCGGTGGATCTACCAGAACTTTTGGTGGCCGATGCAGCCGAATGGCGACGCTGGTTGCGAGCCCAGCATGCCAGGTCACCAGGCGTGTGGCTGGTCCTCGCCAAGAAAGGCACGACGCGCCCGACCACGCTTTCCTACGAGGAAGCACTCGACGAGGCGATCTGCTTTGGCTGGATCGACGGGCAGATCGGCCAGCGTGACGGCGCAACATTTCGGCGGCGATTCACCCCGCGAAGTGCTCGGAGCCCTTGGTCGCAACGGAATGTCGCTATCGCAGAGCGGTTGCGTGCCGCCGGCAGGATGCATCGGTCAGGGGAAGAGGAAGTTCGGCGGGCTAAGGCGGACGGCCGATGGAAGGGTGCCTACGCAGGACAGGCCACCATGAAGGTTCCGGGGGATCTGGCGAAGGCTTTGAAGGCCAATCCCTCCGCTCAGAAGATGTTTCAGACGCTCACGAGCGCCAACCGGTACTCCATCCTCTATCGGATCGAAAGCGCCAAGAGGATCGAGACTCGCGCCCGGCGGATCGAGGAGTTTGTGGACATGCTGGCCCGGGGCGACACACCCCACCCCCAAGGGCCACGATCAGCCGAGTAGTCGGTCGGCACAGCAGGCGGGTGTCGCCGAACGCCGGATGGCGGCCGGCGTACCGTCACCCCTCGACGCAGGAACGAGCCTCGCTGCGACTTCGTCGAGCCGTGTGCAGACAGCTCACACCCTGACCTGACCGAAATGCACGGTCACACCGTCTCGGCGCATTGACCTCACGAACCACGCAATCGAGATGAAGATCGCACCGGCGGTCAGACCCAGTGAGGCGCCCAGTCTTTCGAGTGGGAAGCTGTGCGTCGATGCCGTGAGCAAGAGCGTCAGGACCACCGCGCCGTTCAAGAACATCGTGATGGCCCAGAGAAAGGAGACCCGGACGAAGAAGCGGTGCACGTTCGGGCGTGCCAAAAACTCTGGGCTCAGCGGGCAGAAGTCGTTGGTGAAGCGCTGAGTGAACGGGCGACCGACCAGAGCGGTGAGGAGAAGAAGCGCCGAGGCAACAAACGCGCTGGCGGTCGGTTGGATGAAATACACGAAGGCGCTGCCGGTTATGTATGAAATGACGGTACGCAACGTCAAGAGCGCCGTGCCGAGCAGCAACATCGTCGAAACTCTCTCGTGACGCACCATCCGGCGAGCGATCAACGAGTAGGACCAGACCAGTGCTCCGATGAGAGCTCCGCGGAAGCCGGCGATCAGGAGCACGCAGTAATACGCGGCAACGGGAGCCATCACGCTCTCGAGGATCACCGGGACGGCGTGACGGAGCACAAGCAACGGGCGCGGCAGATGCAAAGTGGGGGAAGCAAGCCCATCGGGTTCATCCGAGATGACGAGCGCCCGTAGTGCCTGTGGCCTACCGATTGGGCTGATCGACAAGTGTACACCGGGTTTGGTTTTCTCTTCCGTCGGGGTGCGTGCCTGGAAGTCGTCCACCCACGTGGGCCACAACGCTGAAGCGAAAAGAGGAGCTGGAACAACGGTTTGCCGACTGGACACCGGGACGACGCGGCGCACCCCGCGGAGCGTCTGCTGCCGCTATGGCGCAGAAGGCCTATGGATTGCGCGAGGCATTGCGCAGCACCCCGAGGCGCTCAGGGCGTCGTGAGGTACCGGTCGATGACCCGGTGCATGTGCAGGATGTTGGACTCCTGGCGCCGGTTGAGGCGGAGGCCGGCGCCGCCGCGGGACTTCATGCCGATCTGCACGTGCTCCATGTTGGCGTAGTCCTGGTTCGTGATCTCACCCCAGTCGCGCTCCTGCCAGTCTGGGAAGAACCGGCGCTTCGCTCGCTTGGGCGGCTCACCCTCCTGCGGCCAGTGCAGGAACCAGGTGTCCTTGATGCAGCTGTCCGGATCGAGACCGTTCGGCCGGATGCGGAAGACGATCGCGATCCCCGGGTAGATGGGTCCGACCATGTTGGGAAAGAAGAAGACGTCGTCCGCGCTCGTCAGCTGGTCGTCGGCGAACTCCTCCACCGCCACGCCCCTGGCCTCGAGCAGCGTGCGCCGGCCTTGCTGGTAGCGGCTGAGCATCGTGGCGCCATCGACGCCCGACGCCCGGATCTCCTCGACCAGGGCGCTCTCGTCCTTGTAGAAAAGGCCACCGAGCCCCGCGATGAAGGCTTCGAGGATCTCGCCCTCGTCGTACTGGCCCTCGACGAGCCCCAGGCGCGGACTCGGCCGCAACTGTCGCCGGGCGTTCGGCAGCCGACCGTAGTGGGCGTGGATCCCGAGTCCTTCGTACTCCAGGCTGACGTCGTCGGTCCAGGGCAGGAGTTGTGGGTGCGTGCCCTGTACGTGGTAGCCCTCGTTGAAGGCGTCGACCGCGACCTTCCAATTCGCCGGCAGCACCGTCGAGAGATAGGTGCGCAGATGCATCCGGTCGAGGTGATACGGGGCCAGCATCTTCGGCAGGGGATCGAGGTACTCGAGCAACGGCGGCGCGTCCGTGCTGAGGCAGATCCAGACGAAGCCGCCCCACACGTCGACGCGCACGGCGTTGAGGCAGACGCCTTCGGGGATCTCGTCGAACTCCTCGCGGTCGACCACTTCGACCAGGTTCCCGTCGAGGTCGTAGCGCCAGGCGTGGTAGCGGCAGCGGATACAGCCCTCGGGGAAGCGACCGGACCCGTCGGCGAGGCGGGTGCCGCGGTGGAGGCACGTGTTGTGGAAGGCCCGGATCGTTTCCGGGGCCGACCGGACGACGAGGATGGACTGGTCGCCGATCAGGTACTCGCAGAAGTCGCCCACGTCGGCGATCTCCTCCTGCCGGCAGGCCACCTGCCAGACCCGCGACCACAGCCGGTCGAATTCCAGCGCGGCGAACTCCGGGCTCGTATACCTCGCGCGTGGGATGACGTCGTTCTCGCCGATCAAGACGTCTTCGAGGTCCATGCCCTGCCCTTCGCTCCGACGCGGAACCGGGTCGTGAGTCGAGCCCCTCCCCGGCACCGCCATGCTACGGCGCACCGC
>DATAYX010000546.1:0-3497 GCA_036272355.1 Acidimicrobiales bacterium | reverse complement strand
TCGTGCCGCCGACCCCACCGGCGGGTGCGACGCAGTCCAATGGCGCGGCCTCGAACAGCCCGTCCGGAACCGCGACGGCGTCGCTGCCGGGCAACACGATCTCGGCCAGCGGTACGGGCGTGGGTGCGGTAACTGTGTCTTCGTACGCCAGCAACCCGACGCCCGGAGCCGTCTCCGGAGGCACGGGGGTCTTCTACGACGTAGAGCTCGCGCCCGGTACTCAATGGACGTCGCTCACCATCACGGTATGCAGCCTCGGTTCCGGCGGCCAGTCGATTTCCTGGTGGGACGGCTCCGCTTGGGTGCCGTTCTCCAACCAATCGTTTGACTCGGGGACCGGGTGCGTGACCGCTACCGTGACCGGCAGCACGTCACCCACGCTGGCCCAGTTGACCGGGACACCGATCGCGGCGACCGGGCCGTTGTCCGGTGGCTACTGGTCGGTCGCGTCCGACGGAGGGATTTTCTCCTACGGTGACGCCAAGTTCTACGGCTCCACCGGTGCGATGCATCTCAACAAGCCGATTGTCGGGATGGCCCCGACCCACGACGGCAAGGGCTACTGGCTCGTCGCCGCCGACGGTGGGATCTTCTCCTACGGTGACGCCCAGTTCTACGGGTCCGCCGGGGCGCTAAGGCTCAACCAGCCGATCGTCGGCATGGCGGTGACCGCGGACGGCAAGGGCTACTGGCTGCTCGCCTCCGACGGTGGGGTCTTCTCCTACGGAGATGCCGGGTTCCACGGGTCGGTCGGCGGACTGCATCTGAACGCACCGATGGTCGGTATGGCCGCAACCGCGGATGGCGGGGGGTACTCGATGGTGGCCAGTGATGGCGGCGTGTTCACCTTCGGCGACGCCGGGTTCCACGGGTCGGCCGGGGCGATGCATCTCAACAAGCCGATCGTCGGCATGGCGCCCACCCACGGCGGCAAGGGCTACTGGCTCGTCGCCTCCGACGGAGGGATCTTCTCCTACGGTGACGCCCAGTTCTACGGCTCCACCGGCGCGATCACGCTCAACAAGCCGGTCGTCGGCATGGCGCCGACCTTCTCCGGCAAGGGGTACTGGCTCGTCGCTTCCGACGGCGGCATCTTCAACTACGGCGACGCGGCCTTCGACGGCTCAGCGGGAAGCATGCTGCTCAACCAGCCGATCGACGGGATGGCGGCGCACCCGGAAGGCACATGAGCATGCTGCACCCCAAGGCCACGGCGAGGCGGGGAAGGCGTTTCCCCGACCGCCGGGTCATCGCCCTGAGCATCGTGTTGGCTGTACCGACGGTTCCGGTCATTTGGCTGGGACCGTCGGTCGCCGCGTCCACGACCCTGGGCCCTCTGCAGGCGGTGTCCTGCGCACCCCTGTCTTCGGATCCGGCGATCGCGGCTCCCCTCTACGCCCAACGCAAAGGGGCCAGCGGCAAGTCGGATGGCTGGTGGTGCCAGCTGCCTCACGCCACGCAGGTGCCCGGTGGGCTGGTCGCTCTCCGACGTGACTCGGCACCGCTGCCCAACAACTACGACCTCGATGAGACCCTGTACTCGCCCCCGGGGACAGCGAAGGATGCTGGCATCAGCGCCCACGGGCCACCATTCATCATCGTAGAGGTCAAGGTCAACAGCGCCGTCGCTCCGGGTGCCACGGCTCGCGTCCCGCAGTTCTCCAGTGCTCACAAGGTCGTCCTGAAGAAGGGCCTCACGGCGAATGTGGTGACGGATTCGGGTCAGACGGATGTGAGCTGGGCTTTTCCGCCGTCGGGCGTGCCCAAGTATCTGAGCGCCGTCTCCTCTGTCACGGTTGCCGGATTCAATGTGCCCGCCTCGACGGTCATCGCCGTGGCGAAGCATGTCGCCCCGCTCTGATGGCGGACCGACGCCGCGCTGCATTTCTCCGGCGCCGCAACCTGACCTTGGCCGGCACCGGCGTGTTACTCGGGCTGACTCAGTTCCTTGCGACCACGCCGACCGGGGCAGCGACGACGGCAGCGACCTCGAGCCAGCCGATCGTCAAGCTGGTGGCAACCACGTCATCCACCTCGCTGACCCTCGACCAATGGAAGCAACGGTACGAGCGTGACGTGGGGATCCTGGCCGACGACGTGCTGGTCGTCGTCGACGACGGGAAGCGCGCGCAGCACCACGACACGAAGGCGAAGGTCAAGACCACGATAAAGGACTGCGGCACGTGGGCCTCCGACGCCGGAAAAGCCCGCACGGCCGCACCGCCGATCCCGATGGCGGATGCCGAACAGGCCTGGACGACGATGATCAGCGCGTCGGCCCGCGCCGCGTCGGATTGCCTCGCCGCGCTGAAGCACGGGTCGCGGCGCAGCGCCAAGGACTTCCAGGAACAGGTGAAGATCGTGAACAACGACGAAGTGACCCTGAACCGCGACCTGAACGGATCGTCGGCGACACCAGGGAATTCGTAGCGCTAAGGCCACTGGTCCGCTCCCACTAGATTGGCCTTCGTGCGACTCGCGGTCCTTGTCTCGGGTTCCGGGACGATCCTGCGGGCCATGTTCGACGAGGGTCTCCCGGTCACGACCGTCGTCGCCGACCGGCCCTGCGCCGCCCTTGAGATCGCCGAGGAGTACGGGGCCGCACCCGAGCTCGTCGACCGCAGGGCCTACGGCGGCTTCGGCACCGCGTTCGACCGCGAGGGGTTCACCGCCACGGTCACCGCCACGCTCGTGGCCCACCAGGTCGACCTGGTGGCCATGGCCGGGTTCGGGACGGTCATGACCGACGCCGTCCACGCCGCATTCCCGCATCGCATCCTGAACACGCACCCTGCCCTGTTGCCGCTCTTTCCCGGCTGGCACAGCGTGCGCGACGCGCTTGCCGCCGGCGTGAGCGAGACCGGCTGCACGGTGCACCTCGCCACGCTCGAGATGGACGCCGGACCGGTCCTGGCACAGCAGTCCGTGCCGGTCCTGGCCGGCGACACCGAGGAGACGCTGCACGAGCGCATCAAGGTGGTCGAGCGAACGCTTTACCCGGCCACCGTGGCCTGGGCGCTGGCGGAGCTGGAGAGCGGCAGGCCGATCGAGCCGAAGGGAGTACACGAGGAGATGACGTCGTGAGGGCCTTGCTGTCCGTGTACGACAAGGAGGGTCTGGTCGAGCTCGCGCAGGGTCTGGCGGACCTCGGTTGGGAACTCGTGGCGAGCGGCAACACGTCAGCGAAGCTGCGCGAGGCCGGGATCGCGCACAGCGAGGTGGCCGAGGTGACCGGATCGCCCGAGATGCTCGGAGGAAGGGTCAAGACCCTGCACCCCAAGATCCACGGCGGCATCCTCGCCGACCGGTCCCAGCCCCAGCATCTCGAGGACCTGGAGGTCAACGGGATCGACACGATCGACCTCGTGGTCGTCAACCTCTATCCCTTCTCGTCGGATCCCTCGATCGAGCTGATCGACGTCGGCGGACCGACGATGGTGCGGGCCGCGGCGAAGAACCACGAGCACGTCGGCATCGTGACATCGCCGTCGGACTAC
>DATAYX010000545.1:0-11854 GCA_036272355.1 Acidimicrobiales bacterium | reverse complement strand
TCCGACCCCGACGCATCGGAACCCCAGAGCGAGGACTGCCTGTTCCTCAACCTCTGGACGCCGGATCTCGACCCGGAGCGCAGGCGGCCCGTCATGGTGTTCATCCACGGCGGCGGCTTCACGTCGGGCAGCGGCTCGGTCTTCCTGTATCGAGGCGGCAACCTCGTCCGCAACGGCGACGCGGTCGTCGTCACCATCAACTACCGCCTGGGCGCGCTCGGCTTCCTCGGGCACCGCGAGCTCGGCGATCCCGACGGACTGATCGGCAACTGGGGCCTGGCGGACCAGGTCGCGGCGCTGACGTGGGTGCGCGAGAACATCGCCGCGTTCGGTGGCGATCGCGACAACGTCACCATCTTCGGAGAGTCCGCTGGCGGCTTCAGCGTCGCTGCGCTGCTCGGCTGTCCCGCGGCCCGGGGTCTCTTTCGGCGCGCCATCGTGCAGAGCGGTGGTGTCCACGTGCACACCGTCGAGGAAGCCGAACGCGCCGGTGCACGCCTCGCGTCGATGCTGGGCGTCGCGTCGTGTGACCGCGCGTCCTTGGAGAGCGTTCCGGCGACAGAGCTCGTCGCGGCGACGGCGGAGCTGGGCAAGCGCCGGCCGGACCCGGGCCTGCTCCCGCTGCCCTTCCTGCCCACGGTCGACGGGACCTTCCTGCCGACCGACCCGCTCGCCGCGGTGGAGGGCGGCGCGAGCGCGGGAGTCGACCTCGTGATCGGCACGAACCGCGACGAGCTGACTCTGTTCGGGCTCGGGAACCCCGCGCTGTTCGCGATGGACGAGCCGGGACTGCAGCGCTGGGTGGCCAATTCGCTCCCGGGCGTGCCGCCGCTCGACGTGATCGGCGCGTACCGCGAGGCCCGCCAGGCGCGCGGTGAGCGGACCGAGGTCAACGACGTGTGGGTTGCCGCGGGCACGGACATGGTGTTCCGCTGGCCCAGCCTGCAACTGGCCGCCGCGCACGGGGCCAACGGGGAGAAGGCCTACGTGTACCTCTTCGACTGGGAGTCGCCGGCCTTCGACGGGCTGCTGGGCTCCTGCCATGCCCTCGAGCTGCCCTTCGTGTTCGGCGCGGTGCACGTCCCCGTCGTGCAGATGTTCTCGGGCGGGGGCCCTCCGGCGGAGACCCTCTCGCGCCAGATGCAGATGGCATGGCTGAGCTTCGCCGCCAGCGGCGACCCGTCGCACGAGGGCATCGGTGAGTGGCGCCCCTGGGATCGGGCCGAGCGCGCCACCATGATCTTCGGTGCGCACAGCGGGCTGGTGCCCGCACCGCGTGACCGTGAGCTGGAAGTGCTCGAACGCTTCCGCCCGCTGCCCGCGGCCCGCTGATCAGACGGCGCCGGCCGGACCCGCAGGGGCAGCACGTCGTCGTAGCGGGCGACCGACCAGAACCCCTCGCCGTCGGGGGTGCGCGCGCTCGGTTCGTGCCACCAGACCGGCGCCAGCTCACGGTGCAGGCGGAACAGGCCGTGGGGAAACCCGTTGGCGAAGGTGTCGAGGTCGGTGAGGTCCACGCCCCCGAAGTCGTCGGCCACGCGGACATCCTCATGGGGGTGCCGTTATGGGTCAAGAATGGGTGAGCGGGGGTGTAGCCCAATTGGCAGAGGCAGGGCGCTTAAACCGTCCCCAGTGAGGGTTCGACTCCCTCCGCCCCCACGCTCGAGCCTTAGCTCCCGATTGGTGGACCAGTCCGCTTCGGGCTGTCGGCATTCCGCCATCGCGCCACTACCTTGCCCAAGCGGCGGACGGGCGCCGTCAAGCGCCACGACCGGGACCCCTTGAGCCCGTCGATCTCGGCTTCTGCGACGAGCGCGCGCGCCTCTGCGGTCCGGCGCGCCGTTTCAAGGACGTGGACGTCGGGCGGGATCCCCCAAACAGACAGAAAATGGCTGCCGAGGTGTTCGACCTCGAGGAAGTCGGTGTAGGGCGAGGCGGTCTTGTACACCCGGAAGGTTTCGGTGACCGCCGCCGAGGCGGCCGTTTCGAGCGGGCCGACGAACGCACGGTTGGGAACGCCGAAGGCGCGGTGGCGGGCGAGTCGCGCCATCTGCCCGGCATCGACGAAGAAGCATCCGGCGTGGGGATTGGACGGGCGCACAAAGGTGAGGTCGATGCCCATCCACCCGGCAGTCACGGACTGCGGGCCGGAAGGCAGCGTCAGTTCTGCGAGCGCCGTGCCGGGCAGATCGGCGTCCGGATAGACCTTGGCACCGCCGCTGGCCTCGTAGCGTGCCGGCATGAGCAGCGAGTCGTCGCCGGCAACCGAACCGAACCATCGTTGTTTGTCGAAGAGGAACGGATCGTGGACGGCGATGTCGTCCTCGAGATACCCGAATGCGTCGTACTGAGAGGCCTCTCGGGCCAACACGCGGTGCGCAGCAAAGGGAAGTTCGAATGGCGGAACGTCGGTCTGCTCGTGGCGGACCAGCTGCGGAACACGACCGAGCTCGTTCAGCAGGTGGTTGTCCCCTGTCGTGACGACCACGACATCGACGCTGTGCCTCGTCGCAGCCGAAGTGCGCCGCTCGGGTCGGACCATGGTCGACGGTCCGAACGTTTCGTAGAGACGGGTGACGGTGCGGGCGATAGCGTTTCCCCGGACCTCGGCGTCTTCGCGTTTGGATCCCAGGGCCGACGACGGATCGAACCGGTAGAAGTGCGGAATGACGAAGAGCAGACGGTTCATGGTCCAAGGAAGGGCGCGGAAATGATTACATACCGAAACCTTGGCCGGAACGGAAGGCTCGGCAACCAGCTCTGGCAGATCGCCAGCACGAGCGGTATCGCCCGCGCCCGAGGCGACCGCTCCGGCTTCCCCTTTTGGCGGTACCGGCCTTACTTCCGTGTGCCCGGCGAGCTGTTCGTCGGGGAGCACGAACTCGACGGAACAGATCTCGGCAGGGGTTACTACCAGGACCTGTTCCACCTGCAAGGGGTCGAGAAAGAAATCCGGGCCTGGTTCAGGCCGAGTCCGGCGGTTTGGAAGCGCCTGGCCCGCCGGTTCGCGGCCGTGCTCGACCTCCCGCACCGGACCGCCGTGCACGTGCGCAGGGGCGACTACATCGAGCACAGCGATCTTTTCACCAACCTCGGCCCCGACTATTACCGCGAGGCGATGGCCTTGACGCAGGGGCCGTATCTGGTCTTTTCCGACGACCTCGATTGGTGTCGCCGGTACCTTCCTGACGACTGCGTCTTCATGGATCGCAATCGGGACTATGAGGATCTGTTCCTCATGACGTCGTGCCAGGAACACGTCATCGCCAACTCGACGTTTTCGTGGTGGGGCGCGTGGCTGGCGCAGAGCCGCAGGACGGTGTGCCCGGCCTACTGGGGATCCGTCTTCGAAGCGGATACGGACGCGTTCGTTCCGTCAGAATGGATCCGGCTCGATTCGTCGGGGATACAGAGGGTGGATGCGTGACGGGCGACCCACATCCGGAGACGGTGGGCCGCCGCGTCCGGGGCGCCACCCTGGGCGGTGCCGCATCGACGGCACGACGGCTCGTGGCCGGCGCCACCGACCCGCGTTTCGACACCGTGGAGCGGGCGATGACACAGCTCACCGACCGGGTGGAGAAATCCGAACGCATCCTGGCCGATGCCTTGGCGGAAGTCCGGGCGTTGCGCCAGCAGGTCGACGAGTGCCTGGATTTCCTTCGGGTCGACCACGACATCGTCCGTGATCTCCTCGAGGTGCTCAGACCCTCTCTGGGACACGACGATCGAGCCTGACGGCGGCCGCCCGGGGACTCGTCCGTCACCCTGACCGAGCAGGGCACCGTTCCCACGGCACGCCGACCGTTCGCTGACATGCCCGGTTCGACGGTCGAAGCGAACGTCCTCGGCCCGGCCGCAGTCGTGGCCACTGCATCGCCCTTTCGCCGCATGGCCGCACTCGACCTCGTGGTTTACCTCGCGTTCCACCGCGAAGGCGTCCGTCACGCCGAGTGGTCGTTGGCGCTGTGGCCGGACCGTCCGGTCTCCCCGGCGACCGTGCACTCCACGGCGTCCGATGCTCGCCGGGCCCTCGGTCGGGCCAGCGATGGTGCGGTGCGCCTTCCGTGCGGGCCCGTGCTCCGGCTGCACCCTTCGGTGGTCACCGACGTCGACCGCTTCACCGCACTGTCCCGGTTGCAGACACACGAGGGCTGGATCGACGCCGCCAGGTTGGTGCGCGGCCCGATCTTCGGCGGGTTGCGCCGGTCGGACTGGACCATCCTCGACGGCACCCACGCGCACGTCGAGGCCTTGGTGGTGCACACCGTGTTGCAGGCCGCCGAGACGTTCCGACGCGCCGGGAGGGCGGCCGACGCCGAATGGATGGTGCGACGCGGCCTGCTCGCCAGCCCGTACGACGAGCGCCTCTACCGATCGCTCTTGCTCGCCCTGGCCGCCCAGGGCAACCGGCCCGGCATGCGCGCCGCGATGGCGCAACTGCTCGCCGCGGTGGGGGCGAGGCCCACGTTCCGGGCGTGGGACGACGGCGTGAGCGACCCCGTCGGCCCCGAGACGACCGAGCTGTACCGAGACCTTCTGTGCCTCTCCCCTGCGCCAGGAGGGACACCAGTCAGGCTGTAGGGTGGCGTCCCGCCATGGCGAGAAGCTCCTCTGGGAAGTCGGTCGCACGCGCCGCCGCCACGGGTGGCGGCGCCACCTACCGCGGGCAGATGCCCGTGAATTGGTACGCCGCGCTCGTCGTGATCGTCCTGGTCGGGCTGGCCTCGGTCGCCATCGCCAAGTACCACTACAACCAGAGCCCGACCACGACGCCGCCCACCGTCGGCACGACCTGGCACGCCGCCATCTCCTTCGACATCTGTGGCACGACGCAGCCGGCGCTCACGGCCTCGCCCGCCAGTTCGACCTCGGGCCTGACCACAACCGGCAACGGCGTCCTGCTGATCGCGCCCAAGAAGGCCAGCGAAGCCGGTGCCAATGCCACGGTGGGCAAGTTCGCGAGCGAGTACCAGGGCCTCACCCTCACCAACACCACGCTGAAGTACCCGGGAGCCAAGGTTCCCGAGTACAAGAACGGTGAGAAGTGCGCCGCCGGCACGCCGGACGCGGGCAAGGTGGGCGAGGTGACGGCCCGGTGGTGGGTCGTGACCACCCAGACCAAGCACAACCAGTTGGTCCAGACGAAGGGCACCAACTCGCCGAAACCGGCCGACCTCAAGCTCCTCAACCGCCAGCTGATCACCGTCGGCTTCGTCCCGGCCGGCACGACGTTGCCCAAGCCGCCAGGATCGACGATCACGGCCCTGCTCCAGGTCCTCTCGGGCAGCCAGCCCGTCGCCACCACCACGACCGCGCCCGCGTCGGCGACGACGACCTCGACGCCGTCGGCCTCGACGAGCACGCCGACCACCACGGCCCCGACGACGACCACCACGACGAAGCCTTCGTCCACCACGACGACCAAGTAATGAAGGCGGTCGTCCTCGTCGGCGGCGAGGGAACGAGGTTGCGTCCGCTCACCCTGACCTCCCCCAAGCAGATGCTGCCCGTCGTCGGCGTGCCGATGATCGAGCGCGTGCTCGGGCATCTCGCCTCGCACGGCGTGGACGAGGCCGTCCTCTCGCTCGGCTACCTCCCCGACGCCTTCATGGAGGCGTACCCCGACGGCCGGGCCGCCGGGGTCGCGCTGACGTACGCCGTCGAGTCCGAGCCCCTCGACACGGCCGGGGCGGTGCGCTTTGCGGCTGCCTTCGCCGGCATCAGCGACACCTTCGTCGTCGTCAACGGCGACGTGCTCACGGACATGGACCTCACCTCCCTCGTGGCCTTCCATCGCGACCGCGGGGCGGAGGGGACGATCGCCCTGCATCCCGTCGCGGATCCCTCGGCCTTCGGGGTGGTGCCGACAGACTCGGAGGGCCGGGTCACCGCCTTCGTCGAGAAGCCACCGCGCGACGAGGCGCCGACCAACGAGATCAACGCCGGGACCTACGTACTCGAGCCTTCCGTGCTCGAGCGCATCCCCGAGGGCGGCCGGGTCTCCATCGAGCGCGAGACCTTCCCGGCCATGGTGCGCGACGGCAACCTCTTCGCGCGTTCCGACGACTCCTACTGGCTCGACACGGGGACGCCGGCGGCGTATCTCGAGGCCAACTTCGACTATCTGGCGGGGAAACGCGGGCCCGAGGCGGCCCCCGGCCTCACCGACGGCGGGCGCGGCGTGCTCGTCGAGGGCGAGAGCGTGGTCTCGGGTGACGTCTTCGGGCCCGCCGTGATCTTCGCCGGCTGCGTGGTCGAGTCCGGCGCGCGCGTCGAGCACAGCATCCTCGGGCGCGGGACGGTCGTCTCCGCCGGGGCCGTCGTCGCCGACTCGGTGTTGATGGACGCCTGTCAGGTCGCGGACGACGCCACGGTCACGGGATCGGTCATGGGCCCCCGCTCGGTGGTGGGGCAGCGGGGCGACGTCAGGCCGGTGTCGGTGCTCGGCGCCGATGCCGTCGTCTCCTCGGGCACCCTGGTCGACGGCGAACGCGTGTCGGGCTAAGAAGGCCGTTCGTGCGCACCCTCGTGACCGGCGGCGCGGGCTTCATCGGTTCGAACCTGGTCGACCGGCTCCTGGCCGAGGGCCACGAGGTCGACGTCGTCGACGACTTCTCCACAGGGTCGCTGTCCAACTTGGCCGAGGCCCGCAAGAGCGGCGGCCGGTCGCTCCACATCCACCACCTCGACATCACCGCTCCGGCGGTCACCGAGCTGATGGCGCGTCGGCGGCCCGAGCTCGTCTTCCACCTCGCCGCGCAGGCGGACGTCCGGCTCTCCGTCGCGCAGCCGGCGCACGACGCCAACGTCAACGTCATCGGCTCGCTGCACGTCCTCGAAGGGGCACGCCAGGCCGGGACCGAGCGCCTGGTGTTCGCGGCCAGCGGGGGCACCCTCTACGGGGATCCCTCGCCGGACGAACTGCCCGTGCGCGAGTCCCATCCGCAGCAGCCGCTGTCGCCGTACGGGGTCTCGAAGAAGTCGGTGATCGACTATCTCGCCGCGTACCGCGAACTCCATGCGCTCGAGTTCAGCGCGCTGGCCCTGGCCAACGTGTACGGCCCGCGGCAGGATCCCCACGGCGAAGCCGGCGTGGTCGCCATCTTCGCCGAGCGCATTGTGCGGGGCCAGGACGTCACGGTCTACGGGGACGGCGAGCAGACGCGCGACTTCGTGTTCGTCGACGACGTCGTGGACGCGTTCGTGCGGGCGTCGACACGGGGCGGCGGCCTGGTGTGCAATGTCGGGACCGGAAGGGAGACGTCGGTCAACCAACTGTTGGCCACCATGGCCGACGTGGCCGGCGTCGAAGTGACCGCGGTGAAGGCGCCCTTGCGGCAGGGTGAGCTGCTGCGCTCGTGTCTCGACGTCGAGCGGGCCGCGATCCAACTCGGCTGGCGGCCCTGGACGGAGCTGGCCGACGGCATCCGTCCGGTGCTCGAGTTCGTCCGCGCCCGGCTCGCCTGAGGGCGCGTCAGCGAAACAGGTCTTCGTCCGGCGGGCGGACGATCTCCGCTCTGACCGAGGCCGGGCGCATCCACGCCGAAGGCACGCCGCGCACGATGGCGACCGGGATGCCGCGGTCCTTGCCCATGACGAGCTCTGCCGCGCCGGCGATCTCGTCGGCCACACAGACCTCCGTCGCCACCAGCTCGCGCCCTCCCGCGTCGTGCGTGCCCTTGAGGTCGACGATCGCCGCGATGCCCGCGCACCCGATCGCCACGTCGGTCACGCCGCGCCGCCACGCCCGCCCGAACGTGTCCGAGACGATCACCCCGATGTCGACGCCCAGGGCGTGACCCAGCGACGCCCGGAGGCGCCGCGCCGAGAGGTCGGAGTCCTCCGGGAGCAGTGCGGCTGTCCCGTCGGCGACGTTGGACAGGTCGACGCCCGCGTTGGCACAGACGAACCCGTGGCGCGTCTCGCTGACGATCAGCTCACCGCGGCGGCGCAGCACGCGCACCGATTCCTGCTCGACCAGGGCCGCCTTGGCTCGGGGGTCGGCGTGATCGAGCTCGACCAGCCGCCCCTCGGCCTTGGAGACCACCTTCTGGGTCACCACGAGGACGTCACCGTCTTGCAGACGCGGCCCCTGCGGCGCCGCCGGCGCCAGCGCATCGGCGATGACACGGCTCAGGTCGGTCCCGGGCACCACCTCGCCGATCCCGGGCACCGCGAGCACGCTGAGCCCGTCACCGTCCGGCACCGAGCACCACCTTCGCCAGGTCGGCCGCCCGTTCCGGCGAGCTCATGATGGTCGGTGCGACGAGGCAGCGCACCCCTTCCGCCTCGACCGCGACCGCGTGCGCGGCGTCCGCCTCGTCGATGACGAGCGTGCCCACCCACGACGCGTACCACCGGGCCACGCCGATGACGGAGGGCTCTGTGCCGAGCTCGCGCAGCAGCCGGTCGGCCGGTCCTTTGAGGGCGGTACCCGCCACGATCGGTGAGACCGCGACGACGTCGGGTCGGCGGGCGCGCAACGCGTCCTCGACGCCCGGCACGGCAAGCAGGGGGCCGATGGAGACGACCGGGTTGGAGGGGCAGACGACGATCGTTCCGGCGCGCTCGAGTGCGTCCATGACGCCCGGAGCGGGACGCGCGTCGTCTGCACCTTCGAAGCGCACGCCGCGCACGGCCACGTCGTGGGCGAGCCGGACGAAGTAGTCCTGGAATCCGACCTCGGTGCCCGCCGGGCCGAGGACGCTCCGATCGGCCAGCGTGACGCGGGTGCGCAGGGGGTCGTCGGTGACGGGCAGCATGCGCACCGCGATGCCCCGGCGCTCGCACAGTGCGGCCGTGACCGCGCTGAGCGGCTCGCCCGCCGCGAGGCGGCCCGTGCGGAACAGGTGGGTCGCGAGGTCCCGGTCGCCGAGCCTGAACCAGTCCTCGCCGCCCAGCCGGGCCAGCTCGCCCATGACCGCCCACGACTCGCCGGCGACCCCCCATCCGGTCTCGCGGTTGTCCATGCCGGCCAGCGTGTAGGTGACGGTGTCGAGGTCCGGGCTGATCGAGAGGCCGTGCAGGACCATGTCGTCACCGACGTTGACGATCGCCGTGATCTCGTCGCCCGGCACCACGCGCACCAGACCGGAGAGCATCCGGGCGGCCCCGACGCCGCCGCACAGGGCCACCAGCACGCGACGAGCATAGGAGCGCGGCGGGGGAGGGCCGTTCGGGACCCCTGGTACCATCGCCGCCCGCCATGCCCACAGCGATCCCGCCGGAACGGCACGCCACGGCGGTGTCCGTCCTGCGCGAGGCCGCCCGCGTCAACGGCGACGTCGAGGCCTACGTAGAGCCCGCGGGTGCCCACGACCGCCGGTCCCTGACCTTCGCCGAGTGGGACCGCGCCGCCGACGGTGTCGCCGGTTACCTCGAGGGTCTCGGCGTCCAGAAGGGCGACGTCGTCTGCCTCCTGCTGCCGTCCTGCATCGACTACGCCGTGCTCTACGCCGCCCTGCAGCGCCTGGGCGCCATCACGTCGGGCATCAACCCCCGGATGGGCGCGGGCGAGGTGGCCTCCGTGCTCGAGCGCGCCGCCCCGGCGCTGCTCGTCGTCGATCCCGAGGCCGCCCCGACGCCCGAGACCCCCGGCCTGCCCCAGGCGACCCGGGCCGAGGCGGCGGCCGCCTGGGCCGGCGAGCCCCCGTCGTCCTGGCCCGAGCTCCGGGCCGACGACCCGGTCGCGGTCGTGTGGACGAGCGGGACCACCGGCCGGCCCAAGGGCGCCGTCTTCGATCACGCCAACCTCGCGGCCGTCGCCCGCGGCACCGACGTCCTCAGCCAACCGGGTGACCGCCGCCTGTCGCCCTTGCCCTTCGCGCACGTGGCGTACATGACCCGCGCCTGGGACGAGATCGCGCACGGGGTGACGACCGTGATCACGCCGACGCCGTGGCGCGCCGACGACGCCATCCGCATCATCGACGCCGAGCGGATCACCGTGGGCCAGGGCGTGCCGACGCAGTGGGCCCTCATGCTGGCGTCCGACGAGTTGGCCCGCGCCGACCTGCGCTCGCTGCGCGTGGTCAGCACGGGCGCGGCGCGCATGAGCGCAACGATGATCGCCGAAATGCGCGAGCGCTTCGGGGTGCCGGTGGTCGTGCGCTACACGTCGACGGAGAGCTCGCTCGGGACGGGGACGGCGCTGACGTCCACCGACGACGAGGTCGCGACGACGGTGGGGCGGCCCGTTCCCGGCGTGGAGCTGGCCATTGTCGACGACGCCGGTGCACCCGTCGCGGCGGGGTCGATCGGCCGCGTCTTGCTGCGTTCGCCGGCCGTCATGCGCGGCTACTGGGGCCGCGGGCCCGGGCGCGGCCGTTCGGTGACCGAGTTGATCGACCCCGACGCGACGGCCTCGGTGCTCGCCGCCGACGGCTGGCTCACGACCGGCGACTTCGGGCTGCTGACACCCGGAGGCAACCTGCAGCTGGCCGGCCGCGCCCACGAGCGTTACATCCGCGGCGGGTACAACGTCTACCCGGCCGAAGTCGAGGAGGCCGTGGCATCGCACCCCGCCGTGGCCCGGGTGGCCGTCGTGGGCGCGCCCGACGACGTGCTCGGCGAGGTCGGTGTGGCCGTCGTCGTCGCCTCGCCGGGCCAGGTGCCGGAGCTCGCATCGCTGCGGGCACACTGCGCCGGGCAGCTCGCCGACTACAAGGCACCGGACGCCCTGGTCGTGGTCGACGAGCTTCCGCTGACGCCCATGATGAAGGTGGACCCGGCGCGCCTGAGGGACCTGGCGGCGCGGGCCGCCGAGGAGCGCCGATCGGCCCGGGCGGCGGAACGTGGACCCGGCGCCGGGATGGTAGGCAGTGGCGATACCGGCGGGCCTGACGCGGCCCACGAGAAGGAGCGCGCATGAGCCCCACCAAGAGAGTCGGGGAGTCCGACCCGAACCGGGGGACGGCCCCCGAGGCGGTCACGCCCGGCCGCTACAAGGGCCAGGTGGCGATCGTCACCGGCGCCGGGTCGGGAATCGGGCGCGCCACGGCCCGCCGGCTGGCCGCCGAGGGGGCCGCGGTCGCCTGCCTCGACCTGGCCGAAGAAGCGATCAAAGTGGTCGCGGCCGAGATCAACGAAGAGGCGGCCGACGCCGGCGGGCGCGCCGTCGCCGTGGGCTGCGACGTCACCGACGAGGCCGCGGTCGCCGATGCCGTGGCGCGGTCGAAGAGCGAGCTGGGCGAGGTCACCAACCTCTGCAACATCGCCGGCATCGGCGGCTTCGCCCACACGCCCGAACAGTCGCTGAGCGGATGGGACAAGATCATCGCGGTCAACCTGACCGGCACCTTCCTCATGTGCCGCGCGGTGCTGCCGGGGATGATCGAGCACGGTGGCGCCATCGTGAACACGGTGTCCACCGCGGGGGTCATCGGCCAGCCCTACTCGGCGGCCTACTGCGCGTCCAAGGGCGGCGTGAAGATGCTCACCAAAGCGCTCGCCGTCGAGTACATGGCGCGCGGTGTCCGGGTCAACGGCGTCGCCCCGGGCGGCGTCGACACCCCGATCATCCACAATTTCGGTCCGCCCGAGGACGCCGACTTCAAGCTCATCGAGCGGCTGATGACGCCGATCGGGTTCGCCTATCCCCACGAGATCGCAGGCGCATTCGCGTACCTGGGCTCGCACGAGGCGGACTACGTCACGGGTGCGATCCTCTCCATCGACGGGGCGATATCGACCTGAGCGACATCCCCACGCCGCCGTCGCGCCTGCGGGTCGCGCTCGACGCGACACCGCTCCTCGGGCTCCCCACCGGCATCGGTGTCTTCTGCCGCGGGGCGCTCGGCGCGCTGGCGGCGCGGCCCGGCGTCGAGGTGCAGGCCTTCGCCGTGAGCTGGCG
>DATAYX010000544.1:0-1625 GCA_036272355.1 Acidimicrobiales bacterium | reverse complement strand
GCGGCCTCGCGGCGCAACGCCTTGAACCCGCACTGCGCATCACTGAAGTGCCCGCGCAGCGTGACCTTGAGCAACAGGTTGTAGGCACGCGAGATCAGTTCCCGCTTCGCCCCACGCACGACGTGGGCTCCGGGCGCCAGGCGTGAGCCGATGGCGATGTCGCGGTGGCCGGACAGGAGCGGCGCCACCAGCGGCAGCAGAGCCGGCAGCGACGTGGACAGATCCACGTCCATGTACGCCACGACGGGGGCGATGCTGGTCGACCATGCCGAACGGAGGGCGTAGCCCCGCCCCTTGCGCGGCAGGTGGAGGACCGCGACCCCGGGGACCGTCTCGGTGAGAGTGCGGGCCACCTCCATGGTGTGGTCGGTACTGGCGTTGTCCACGATCGTGACGAGCGCTCGGAAGGGGAAGGACTCGTCGAGGAAGGAACGCAGCGCGGTGATGCGGGCCGCCAGCTGGAGCGCCTCGTTGTAGACGGGGACAACGATCTCGACATCCATCGGGACCTGACGGGGGTCCGCGGATGCCTCGTCGGTGGCCAGGGCTGTCATGCCCTGCATGGTGAAGATCAGGCCTGCCGCTTCGGTGAAGCTCCGCTGTGGACCGGGTGTGAATCCAGGCGCCGCTAGGCAGTGGGCTGCACAGGAACGCCGTCGGCCGCGTCTGGCGCCGGTTCCGGACCGAGTTGCGCCGCGCCGTTCGGGATCCGCACCGTCACGGTCATGCCCTGCCCGGGCGCGGAGCTGGCGGTGACCGTCCCGCCGTGGGCCTCGACGATGGCAAAGACGATCGAGAGCCCGAGGCCGCTGCCACCTCTCGTCCGCGCGCGGGCGGGGTCGGAACGGTAGAAGCGCTCGAAGATCCTGTTGGCCTCGTCGCCCCGCATTCCCGGACCCGTATCGCGCACCTCGATCTCGGCCTGGTCACCGATCTGGTCGACCCGGACCGTCGTGGTCGTGCCCTCGGGGGTATGGGCGCGCACGTTCGCCAACAGGTTGTCGACCACCTGACGCAGGCGGTCCTTGTCGCCGGTCACCTCGACCGGGTGCGGCGCCCAGAACTGCACCGGCCATTCGGGCCCTACTGCGGTCGCCGTGCGCACCCCTTCGGTGACCAACGCCACCAACTCGACCGGTTCGCGCTCCATCGGCACGCCCTCGTCGAGCCGCGCCAGCGTCAACAGGTCGCTCACGAGCCGGTCCATTCGCTCCGTCTCCGTGCGGATGCCCGCGGCAATCCGAGGGAGGTCTTCCGAGCGCGTACCTGCGCCGCGCTCGAAGAGCTCGGCATACGCCGACACCGCGGCGATCGGTGTCCGGAGCTCGTGTGAGGCGTCCGCCACGAACTGACGCAGGTGCTGTTCGTTCTGCTTCAGGCGCGACTCGGACCGCACCCGCGCGTCGAACGCGTTCTGGATGCGTTCGAGCATCACGTTGAGGGCGCGAGCAAGCCGGCCGACCTCGGTGGGCTCGTCGGCACCTGGGACACGTTGGTCCAGGTTGCCGGCCGCGATCGCGTCGGCGGTGGCCTCGACATCCTCCAGCGGCCGGAGGCCCAGGCGCACCAGCCACCACCCCCCGAACAGCGCCAGCACGATCGCGCCGGCGGTCACGGCCAGCTCT
>DATAYX010000543.1:0-4376 GCA_036272355.1 Acidimicrobiales bacterium | reverse complement strand
GCGTCCGACGGCGGCATCTTCGCCTACGGCGACGCGCAGTTCTACGGATCGACCGGCTCGATCCGTCTCAACAAGCCGATCGTCGGGATGGCGGCGACGACCGACGGCGCCGGCTACTGGCTCGTGGCGTCCGACGGCGGCATCTTCGCCTACGGGGACGCGCAGTTCTACGGATCGACCGGCTCGATCCGTCTCAACAAGCCGATCGTCGGCATGGCGGCGACGACCGACGGCGGCGGCTACTGGCTCGTGGCGTCCGACGGCGGCATCTTCACCTACGGCGACGGGCAGTTCTGGGGCTCGACCGGCAGCCTCGTGCTCAACGAGCCCATCGTCGGCATGGCCCCGACGCCCGACGGCGGCGGGTACTGGCTGCTGGCTCAGGACGCCGGCGTCTTCACCTATGGCGACGCGCAGTTCTCGGGCAGCGCGCAGTCGCCGCTGCACCCTCCACTGTTCCCTGCGAACCTCAGCAACCCGATCCCCGGTGCCGTCACCATCATGAACGAGGCCCCCGGGGCCCAGGCGACGCACACGGGCGGCCTGCGGGTGGCATTCGCCGGTGACTCGCTGGCGCTGTACGAGGGCCAGTACATGCAGCAGACGTCCCCGCCCTACGCCGTCGACAACGGTGCGGCCGCCGGCTGCGGCTTCACCAACGGCGCCGCGATGGTCGAATGGAGCAATCCCGGCCCGACCTACTTCAATCCGGGCGCCTGCGCCTACTGGGCGAACCAGCTGCAGTGGCTGGTCTCGCGGTTCCACCCGGACGTGACCGTCATCCAGACCGGGTACTGGGAGAGCCAGATCCGCCAGTTCAACGGGAACTGGGAGACCCTGGCCAACGCGGACTACGCGAATTACATCAAGGCCAATCTCGAGGCTGCGGTGCAGATCGCCCACTCCGACGGCGGCGCGGTCGTCCTCTCCACCGCGCCGTATTTCGCCGACGGGACGCCGAACGACCTGATCGACGCGTACAACTCCATCGTCGAGGGAGTCGCCGCGGAGAACCCCTTCGTGTCGGTGGACGACGTGCACGCCGTGCTCGACCCCGGCGGGACCTACCAGGCCGTCATCGACGGGATCGTCGCCCGGGGTGCGGACGGCGTGCACATCACCCAAGGAGCGGTGGACGACCTGATCGGGCCGGATCTCAACCAGATCATCTCCAACGTGGCGAGCACGGTCTACACCGGCGGCGCGTAGCCCGTCGATGGGGGCGCGGGCGGCGCCGGCCGGCTCACGATGACGCCGCCATTGCCGTCGTCCTCGCCAGAACGGGAGCCGGTCGTCGCGATCGCCCACCGCGGCGATCCCGTCGGCCACCGCGAGAACACGCTGCCGGCGTTCGCCGCCGCCCTCGCACAGGGAGCGGACATGCTCGAGCTCGACCTGCGCCGCACGCGTGACGGCTCGATCGTCGTCCTGCACGACCAGTCGCTGTTGCGCCTCTGGGAGCTGGACGCGTCCGTGGGAGACCTGGACCTCTCGGAGGTGGCGCGCCTGGGCCACGGCGACGTGCGCATCCCCACCCTGCGGGAGGTGATCGACGCAGTGCCGCCCGAGATCGAGCTGATGGTCGACTTCACCCGGCGCGAAGTGGTGGCCGGCGCGCTCGACCAGACGCTGTCGGCCGGCGCACTGGACCGCTGCCTGTTCGTGACGGGCAACGTCGAAGCGCTCCGTCTGTTGCGGGGGCTCTCGGGACGGGCGCGTATCGGGCTCACATGGACGGAGGGAACCGACCCGCCGCTGGGCCTACTCGACGAGCTCGGTGCGGAGTACTGGAACCCGATGTTCTCGTTCGTGACCGCGGCCGGCGTCGGCGCCGTGCACGAGGCCGGGCTCCGGGTGTCCACGTGGACGGTCGACGCTCCCGAGGACATGGCACGGGTGACGACCGACGGCGTGGACGCCGTCGTGAGCAACCGGGTGGGCGATCTGGTGGCCTTCCTCGGGCGCTAGCGGACTGGCGCGGAGGTGGTTGCGTACGCGTCGCGCACGGCGTCTTTGCCGGGACATTCGACGGTGGGTCGATCCCGGTCCGCGGTGCGGGAGGGCGCTGCTCAGACCATCAAGACGACCGGCACGATCATCGGGCGCCGACGGGTGCGCTCACCGACGAACCGGCCGAGGGCTTTGCGGGTGTGGCGGCTCAGCACCTCGATGTCGTGGGCCCCGTCCCGCAGAGCCTGCGTCACCGCCGCCCCCACCACCTCGCTCGCCTCGCCCAGGAGCTCCTCCGCCTCGGGCGCGTGGACCCAGCCGCGCGTCTCGATCACCGGCGGGTTGGCCAGCTTGGACTGCTGGCGGTCGACCGTGACGACGACCATCACCACGCCCTCTTCGGCCAGCTTCTGGCGGTCGCGCAGTACGCCGTGCTCGATGTCGCCCACCGTGCCGTCGACGTAGACGTAGCCACCCGGTACCCGGCCGTCGCGGGCGATGCCCTTGGCGTCGAGCGTGATCGCGTCCCCGTCCTCGCAGAGCAGCACCTTGGCCGGGTCGAGGCCCATCGACAGCGCGAGACGCGCGTGGTGCACCATGTGGCGGAACTCGCCGTGGACCGGCACGAAGCACTCGGGCTTCGTCACCGACAGGAGCGTGCGCAGCTCACCCTGGCGCGCGTGGCCGCTCACGTGGACCCGCTCCGCGCCCGAGTGCACGACCTCGGCGCCCCGGCGGTGCAGGTCGTCGATCACCTGGCCGACCGACCATTCGTTGCCGGGAATGGGGTGGGCGCTGATCACCACGACGTCGTCCTCGGTGATGCGGAGCCACTTGTTCTCGCCCGTCGCCATGAGCGAGAGCGCCGACATGGGCTCGCCCTGCGACCCCGTCGAGATCACGCACACCTGGCCCGGCGCCAGGTCGTCCACGTCTTCGATGTCGACCAGGGCGCCGTCGGGGATGCTGATGATGCCGAGTCGCTGGCCCAGCTCGACGTTCTTGCCCATCGAGCGTCCGAGCGTCGCCACCTTGCGTCCGTTCGCCACCGCGGCGTCGATGATCTGCTGCACCCGGTGCATGTGGCTGGCGAAGCAGGCGACGACGAGGCGCTTGCCGGTCTGTGCCGCGAACACGCGTCGCAGCACGAGGCCGACGGAGGACTCGGACTCGGTGAACCCGGGCTCCTCGGCGTTCGTCGAGTCGGACAGGAGGAGCCTGATCCCCTCGCGCTCGGCGAGCGCGCCCATGCGCGACAGGTCGGTGCGCCGCCCGTCGACAGGTTGGAGGTCGAGCTTGAAGTCGCCCGAGTGCAGGATCACGCCCTGCGGGGTGTGGAACGCGATCGCCATCGCCTCGGGCACCGAGTGGGTCACAGGGATGAACTCGACGTCGCAGGCACCGACGCGCACGCTCTCGCCGTCCCGCACGACGACGAACCGGGTCTGGTCCGCCAGCCCCGCCTCCTCGACCCGGTGCCGGGCCAGCCCGACCGTCAGCTCGGACCCGTAGATGGGCGCCCGCAGCTCGCGCAGCAGGAACGCCAGGCCGCCCGTGTGGTCCTCGTGCCCGTGCGTGAGCACGATGCCGTCGACCCGGTCCGCCCGTTCGTGCAGATAGGTGAACTCGGGGAGGACGAGGTCGATCCCCGGCATGTCGGGGTCGGGGAACATGATCCCGCAGTCGAGGACGACGATGCGGCCCTCGACCTCGATGCAGGCGCAGTTGCGGCCGATTTCCCCCAGGCCGCCCAGGAAGACGACCCGGACCGGCTTGGTCTTCCCGGCGTTGCCGGCCCGGCGGCCCCTGCCGCCCCTGCCGCCGTTCGTGGCCCTGCCGCCGTTGTCAGCCAAGCGAGGCGACCGTGACGGCCGGCGGTCCCACGGCCGCCAGAACCTTGGCCGCCTGGGCGTCGAGCTCCGGGGTCGACGGTCCCATGGGCAGGCGGCACTGCCCGACCCGCAGCCCCAGTGCGCGCATGACAGCCTTGGCCGGCAGCGGGTTGGGGAAGTCGGGCGTCGACTCGAAGTCGAAGGAATCGAGCAGTTCCGCATGGCCCGCGATCGCGGTGCCCAGGTCGCCGGCCAGGAACGCGTCGACGACGCGCCGGAACTGCGGACCGATCCAGTGTGCCGCCACGCTGACGACGCCGACCGCGCCGACTGCGAGGAACGGCAGCGTCATGACGTCGTCGCCGCTGTAGACCTCGAAGCCCGCCGGCGCCTGCGCGATGAGATGCGCCGTCGTGGGCGGGTCGGCCGCCGCGTCCTTGAGCGCCACGATGTTGGGCACTTCGCGGGCGAGCCGGAGCATGGTGTCGGTCGCGATCCGCCGCCCCGACCGCACGGGGATGTCGTAGAGCATGACCGGCAGGTCCCCCGCCGCCTCGGCGCAGGCGCGGAAATGCTCGTGGATGCCCGCCTGCG
>DATAYX010000542.1:0-14506 GCA_036272355.1 Acidimicrobiales bacterium | reverse complement strand
GCGCCCCCGGCACGATTCGAACGTGCGACACACGGTTTAGGAAACCGTTGCTCTATCCCCTGAGCTACGGGGGCTCGGTCGCGACCATAGGTGGCCGCTGAGAATGGCCCACGGTACCGCAGTCCGAGGTGGTCGCTTGTTGCTAGAGATCAAAGTGGAAATGGTCAGTACGCATGAGTGAAGGCGAGGCGGGCATGACCCTTCAGTGCCCTATAGACCTCGAGCTGATGGAGGACCGACGTATCGTTTGTCAGGAGCACGGCCACGTTCCTCCTTTGCCAGCCGTCGTGAAACGGAGGAGTGACATCGGCCAGATCGAGCAGATAGCGCGCGTCCGCGGCAGACTCCGTCTGGACGAGATAGAGCACGCCTTGGTTCGCGGTGGATGCCGGGTTACACCGTTTCGTGTCGGAATAGCTGAGGATCTCGACAGTAGAGGCACCTCCTTGGTCCGAAGGGTTGATATCACTGATCTGACAGAGAACGGGGTGCCCAATCGACACGATCATCGACTCAAGTTGGTCGATGGGTCCACCACCTTGACAAGCGCCGCAGTAGTTCGGGATCGCCGCGGCGTATGCCGGAGCCTGGAGGAACCAGATCGATACCGCCACAAACAGAGTCGCGAGCAACGAGGCGGCCCGAGCCAAATGGTGGTTCCGTCGTACGCGCCAGTCTGATCGCGGCGGCCACGACCGGCAACGACGTAGTCTGGTGCCGCGCAACCACGAGAAGGACAGCCGTGTCACTGAACCCAACCGAATTCACAGGGTTGAACCTGGAACGCTGGGAGCGATCGTTGTCCGGGCTCAAGGAGCAGTACCGAACTGCGCAGCCCTTCCCCCATGTCGTCCTCGATGACTTCCTCGAACCCGACTGCCTGACCCAGGCAATCCAGGAGTTTGGTGGCGTCGATTCGGAGGGCTGGATCGGGTACGTCCACTACAACGAGCGGAAGTTCAGCAACCCCAACATCGAAACCTGGGGACCGACCTTGCGGGCGGTTGCGCAGGCGCTGAACGGTCCCCGGTTCGTCGGCATGATGAACGAACTCACCGGTATCGACGACCTCATCGCCGACACGTCGATGGAGGGAGGGGGCCTTCACCAATCCCTGCGCGGCGGGTTCCTGAACATCCATGCCGACTTCACCGTGCATCCTCTCCACCCGACGTGGCGTCGCCGCGTGAACTTGTTGCTCTATCTGAATGATGAGTGGTCGCCCGCTTACGGCGGCGCCCTGGAGCTCTGGAGCACGGATATGCAGCGGCGCGTCTCGACCGTGGAGCCCAGAGCCAACCGCGTCGTCATCTTCAACACGGAGAGCGACTCCTTCCATGGGCACCCCGAACCGTTGCAGTGCCCCGCGAACGAGGCTCGCAAGTCCCTGGCCCTTTACTACTTCACCCTCGATTCGGACCCCATGGTCCGGTCGACCGAGTACCGGGCCCGGCCCGGTGAAGGATTGAAGAAGGTCCCGATCTACCTCGACAAGCAAGCACTGAGGATCTACGACCGGACGAAGCGGCGGCTCGGCATTTCGGACGCGCGAATGGATCGACTGCTGCGTCATCTCCGCCGAAAGCCCGGACGAACGTCTCCGTAGCCGGATGACGAGGTCCCCGGCCCGTCGGGCCTCGGATTTACGACGCATTCGGAACATTGAACGCCGTTGGTTTTACTGTCCGTAGGGACGTGCAAAGCGGAGACTTCTGCACTGGAACCGCCGAGAGCACAAAGGGTGTACCAATGCGCGCGGGCCGGGCTCCCGAGTAGCCGGTCACGCGCATTTCGCCGCTGGTGATCAGGCTGTTGATGACTTGATGCCCGTCGAAGCTCACCGTCAAGTTTTGCCTGGGAATGTCGGCCGTGATGTCGACGTGATAGCTCCGCCCGATCGTGACCGCCGTCCAGGCCGTGTCCACGGTATAGAGGGGGTCGTTGAAGGCGAGCCGCATTCGGGACCCCGAATACTCGAGGTAGACGGTGCTCACGACGTTGCGACCCATGCTCGCCAACGCGACACGCTGCAGCCGGCGAGCCCGGGTCAGAATTCGAAGGGTGAAGTTGTGTTGGAGCGGTGCGGCGAAGGCGACGGGAACCCAAGGGTTGTAAGACTCTCCGTTGGAGATGAAGAGACCGGCGCAGTTGTCGAGCACGAAGATGGTGTCGGCAGGAGCCAAAGCTGGGAGGCTCGATCCTCCGATCACGTTGGACGCGATCGGGTTGCCGGTGACGCGACTTACGTCTTCTTGGGTCTGGACATAGGACCTGATCTTGGATCCCTGCCAAGCGCCGACGTCTTGCGGCGTGTTTGCGATAGCCACGTTGAAGAGGATGCTCAGGGTCGCCAGAACACTGATGGCCCAAAACCAGATGGTCTGGGTACGACCTGAGACCGCTTCGAGTTTGCGCCAAAGGTCTGCGATTCCGACCGCGCCGGCGACGAACAGGAGCGGCATGAGGTCGGCGAGGTAGCGATTCGCCACGTATCCCCATACGAAGATGCCAACCGTGGCGGCGGCCGCCGCCAATATCGGGATGCGGACCAGTGCCGTGCGCCCGGCAGGGCGCCGGCGGAATGTCGCGATCGCCCCCCACACCCCGAGCACGAAGGCCAGCGGCATGGATGCCGGCGCACTGGCGGTGCGGTAGGTCATATCCATCACGGCGCCACCGATCACCCGCGGGGCCTGAGCCGGCAGGGTGACAAACGGGAACACGTCCGTGAAGCGAAGGCCGTCGGGGCGCAAGTAGGTCAGAGCAGTGGTCGGGATGAAGCGGACGTTGAACGCCTTACCGCCGTTCGCAGCAAGGAATTGCTGGCGGTGCTGGTCGATCTGCGTCCAGACCTGATCGGCCATCGGCAACCCGAACGGGTATCCGAATTTCGCCCAGGTGACGTAACAACCCACGGCCAGGGGCGCGAGCGCGACCAGCACCGTCGGGAGTGCCCAGCGGCGAGCGTCGTCTCCGGCACGACCCGAGAAGAACCAGGCGGAAGCCAGCAGGACACCGATGACGCAACCCCATGCATCGGTGAGTCGAGACAGGTCCGCTGCGAGGAGAAAGAGTCCGAGGACGATCAGCCGGCGCCATGATGGCCTTTCGAGCAGGCCGAGGAGGGCGAACAGGGACCCGAGACTCATGGCCACACCCCAGCTGAAGTCCTCGTTGTAGACGTAGGGGGCCGAAGCCAAATAGACAAGGACGGTGCCGCCCATCATCGCGGCCACGGTGAACCCGTACGCCACCGCTTCTGTCAGCGTGAGCACTGCGGTGCCCCGCACGAGAATGCGCACACGCCAGAGCAGGAGGCACAGGAGGACGCCGGTGACGAGCCAGGCCAGCAACATCGACAGCGCGGTCAGGCGACCATCGAGCGTCGATGTGAACAAGAGCACCGGCATGCGGAGCAATGCGGGAAAGGGACCGAAGTAGGTGTAGCTCCGGCCATGCACGTCGAACGATTCGATTCCTAGGGCATTGTTGGACAGCCACCAGTGGCCATGGAGGAGCGCCCGAGCTTGCAAGTCGTAGAAATTCGAGAACGCGTTCCCGGGAAAATCCGTTCGGAGCGGATTGAGACTGCCACCCCAGAGGACCCAGAGGTATGGAATGCAGGCAGCGACAAGGCCGGTCACCGTAGCCGCCGTGAACCGGCGCCGATCCAGGCTCGCCCGCCTCGATCGGCGCGATGGCTGACGACGGGTGGGCTCGGCCTCTGTGACCGCGGCTACCTCAAGCCGCTCGTGAAGTAGTGGGTCAGATGTTGCGCTTGGGGGCAAGTTCGTAAACGTATTGATATGCGAACAACGATGGCCAAGCCGCAACGGTCCACCGGTTGATGCGGTCGAGGAGCACCCGGAACCTACCTCGGTGTCGCCCGACCACGTCGTCAGGGCCGCCACCGCGGCCCGTGACCTCGAGGGGCACCCCGATGGCTTCACGTCGCAAGATCCTGAATCCTGCCTCTTCGGCGAGCCGAGCGAAGCTCCGCCCGGTGAAGAACCGGAGATGCGTACGGTCCAGAATCCCCCGCCGGTCGTAGTCGAAACGACCAGTCGCCACACGCAGCCGCGGATACCAGTGGGCGAAGTTGGGCACGCTCGCGATCAAGGTGCCGTCCGGCGTTAGGCAGCCTGCGATTTCCGCCAGCAACACATCAGGCCGGCGTACGTGCTCGAGGACATCTGCTGCGACGATCACCTCGTACACCGAATCGACCTGATTGGCCAGGCCCTGCTCCAGGTCGGCTTCTATGAACCGGTCGATCGCATCATGGACGCCCCCGACCTCCTCGAGATCGACGCCGGTCACGTGATGGCCGTTCCTTCGGAGGATCTGTCCGAGGGCGCCGTCGGAACAGCCGAGATCGAGGATCTTTTTGGGCGGTCGACCGGACAGCCACGACACGATTCGAGTGTGCGAAGAGGTCTCTTGCACCTTCAGGTCATACGAATTCTCCGCGAAGGCGAGGTCTCCGTGGCCAAGGCCGATCTTGTGGAGGCGGTAGCGCACGACGTCTCTGACCACATCACGGGCATACTGCATCCCGTTCACGTAGCAGATCTCCGTCCCGTAGTACGTCGGAACGGGTACCTCCACGATCCGAAGCCCGGCCTCGTGGAGTTGGACGGTGAGTTGCACGTCGAAGTCGAACCCGTCCGAGTTCGACTGGAAAGGGATGGAGCGCAGGGCAGCGACCTTGTAGGCGCGGTAGCCGGAGTGCCACTCGGAGAGCTGCAAACCGACCATCTTGTTGGCGACGGTTGTGAGAATGCGGTTGCCGACGAACTTGTAGAGGGGCATGCCGCCCCGTCGGGCCGCGCCGGGAATTAGGAGGCGGGAACCGAAGACGGCGTCACCCTCCTCGGCGACGAGCGGTGCGATCAGGTCGTCCATGCACTCAGGCGCGTATTGCCCGTCTCCGTGGAGCAACACCACGATGTCCAGTTCGTGCTCGATCGCCCAGCCATACGCGGCCTTCTGGTTGCCGCCGTACCCGAGGTTGACGCCGCGACGGCAGACCACCACCGGAAGTTCGGGTTTGGTCCGCTGGTAGTGCAGGGCGATCTCGTACGTGTCGTCCTGGCTGTGGTCGTCACATACCAGGACCGAATCCAGACGAACCCTAATGTCCTCCGGAATACGGTCGAGGACCTCGGCCAGGGTCTTGGACGCGTTGTACGCGACGACAACCACCCCGATCCGTTGTCGCCCACACCCTTCTGCCATCACCTCACGTCTCCGTCGCCATCACGGTGTTCCCCCTGGGACTGCACGCCAGACCGCACCGTGACGTCCCCGGCGAGGCATCATATCGGAGTCCCGTTCGTGGACCCGGTATCTGTTTTCCGTTCCTGATAGGACTGGTTCCCTGAGGAAGCAGCGAGACTTCGAACAGCAGTTTTCGTCGGACGGCATCTCCAGGCCCATTGGCGATGTAAAGAAGTTCCCTGCCTTCGACGGCTTGCGTGCATTCGCGGCCATCGGCGTAGTTGTGGTCCATACCGCCTTCTACGCGGGACTCCCGTACCGGTCGAGCTTGGCCACGTACACGGCCCGCGCTGAAATCGGTGTTTCGGTTTTCTTCGTGATCTCCGGTTTCCTGCTGTATCGCCCTTTCGTGGTGGCACGACTCAGTGGTCGGGCTGCGCCCGACGCATCGAAATTCTGGGTCCGCCGCCTCTTCCGCATCGTTCCCGCCTACTGGCTCGCGCTGACCGTCGCCGTCTATGTCCTCCACGTCGGAGCGATCCCGGCCGGGTGGCCGGGAGCCCTCAGCCACTATCTGTTCTTACAGATCTACTTCTCCTCACAGATCTTCACCGGGTTGGGGCCCTCGTGGTCATTGTGCGTCGAGATGAGCTTCTATCTCTTCCTCCCGCTGTACGCGATGGTGGTCGCCCTGCGCAGTGCCACACCGCAGAGGCAGTTGCGACGTGAGGTCGTGGGCCTGCTCGTTCTGACCGCAACCAGTTATGCGTTCCGGGCATTAATCCTCACGCGCCATACGCCCTGTGGTACGCGGTGTTTGACGCATCCTCCGATCACGTCCGCAATGGCTTCGTGGCTCCCCGCCTACCTCGACCTGTTCGCGATCGGAATGCTGTTGGCGGTATTGAGCGCCTGGTTCAGCGTCCACGAGCGCGAGCCGGGATGGCTGGGTCATCGCGCCATGCCATGGATCTGCTGGACCCTCGCACTCGTGACGTACGTGGCCGTATCCCACCTCGGGATCAAGCCGCTACCCGTTTACCACGCGTCAGCTCCGACCAACATTCTCAGGCAGTCGCTCTACGGGATCTTCGCCTGCCTGCTCGTTGCACCCGCCGTCTTCGGCCCACAAGAAGAGGGGGCCATCCGACGCCTGTTGCGATGGTCGCCCATTGCATGGGTGGGCGTTGTGTCATACGGCGTCTACCTCTGGCACGGCGCGGTGATCCAAGAGTTCTTCAATTGGACCAGCGCGCGCGAACTGGCCGTCCCCTTCTGGATCCTTTTCGTATCGGTTTTGGCCGGCAGTATCGTTGTCGCGACCATCAGTTACCTCGCCCTCGAGCAGCCCCTGCTCGAGTACGCCAGCCGCGTCACGAGAAGGAAGAGGACGGCGGCGGAGCGCGAACCTCTGCATTTGGGTCCGGTCGCGCGTCCCGCCTCGAGCGACGGAGCGGCTGCCGGCAAATCAGCGCGGCACCTTCGCAAGGCCGGCGTTCTCACCGCTTTGGCCCGAGGGGCCCGGTCATGGCGCGACTCTCTCGGTCCGCGTTGGTTCCTCCCCGGGTTGGGCGTGATCGTGGCACTGGCGGCGGCCATCCGCGTTGCCTTCGCGGCGCGATGGACCTTCGGCCGCCCTTTGCCGGGCGACGCATCCTTTTTCCACACGACAGCGGCGTCTTTGGCCGGCGGCCACGGTTACGCCTTCGCCTCACTCGTGCCGCCACATCATGTCGCGCCGACCGCTCAGCATCCCCCGCTCTTCCCGATGGTCCTGGCGGTATTCGACGTTCTGGGTTTGCACTCGATAGACGAACAGCGGATCGCCTTGGGAGTGGTTGCCTCCGCAGCGGTGTTTCTGACGGGTCTCGTCGCTCATCGTGTCGGTGGGCCGCTCGTTGGCCTAGTCGCCGCCGGCATCGCTGCGGCCGACCCGCTCTGGGTTCAGCCGGGCGCCGCACTGATGAGTGAAAGCGTCTATCTCATAACCATCGCCGCCGTACTCCTCTTGGCCCTGCGTTGCCTGGAGCACCCGACCCGTTGGCGATTCTTGGTCCTCGGCGGTGCCGTCGGGCTGGCAGCACTCACGCGGAGCGACGCACTGGGCCTTACCGTCATCCTGGGCGTTCCACTCGTCCTATGCGCGGTGCGCACGGCGCGGGCGCGACTGGGGCTCGCGCGCTGCATCTTGGCGGGCCTCGCCCTCGTCCTCGCGCCCTGGCTCATACGCAATGACATACAGATGGGTGGCTTGGCCCTGTCCGACAATCAGGGCGGCACGCTCGCCGGTTCGTATTGTCCCCAGGCCCTGGACCCGAGCAGTTTCAACTATGGCGGATTCGACGGCTTCTGCGCGGACGCCGGCGCGGCATACATCGTAAAGGAGTCGCCCCCACTCAACCATGCGCGGGCGTGGACGGAGTTGAGCGTGAGCAACGCGCTTTGGTCGGCCACGCAGCCGGTAATCCGGCGTAACCTGGGCGCCCTGCCGGGCGTCGTCGTGGCGCGTGTCGAGAACACCCTGGGGCTTGCTCGCACCAATCAGGAGGTGTACCTCGGCGCCATCGAGGGGGCAGACCCCTCCCTTGAGCGCTTCGGTCTCGAGCTAGGCCGCGTGCTGCTCGTCGCCGAACTGCTCGGCGCGATCGTGCTTTTCCGAATGTCGCGCGCCCGATGCGCTGTTCTTCTTGCGCCAGTCATCGCGATCGCGGTCAACTCCTCCGTCTTCTACGGGTCGACCCGGTTCCTTGCGATGGCGGAGCCATCCCTTGCCGTCTTCGCCGCTCTCGGAGTGGGTGCAGTCGTGGCTTGGCTCCGCCGGCGCGTTCCACCCGAACGCGCCGAACCCGAAGGCGACCAGCCCGAATCCGCTGTTGCGCTCGTCGCGACCGGCCCCTCCGACTCGCCGGTCTCCTCCTATGCGGAGCGATCTCAGATATTGGATTGACGCATGTCGCATCTGCGCCGCCGCCTCGACTTCGGAGAGGCTCCTGTTCAGGGGTGTGTGCGCCGGCCTCCCCCCGGACGGCGTATTCTTTCTCCCGGGTACACGGCCTCCGACAGAGGTCGGAGCACGTGCGTTGCGCTTCCGCCGTCAGGCCCGCCGCACATTTGCGCGCGCGAGCGCACGTCCGATCCGATGAACAAGGAGCCGTCATGACTACCCCCGCCACTGCCGTGCCATACAAGGTGGCCGATCTCGCTCTGGCCGCGTTCGGCCGCAAGGAGATCGAGCTGGCCGAACACGAGATGCCCGGCCTCATGGCCATGCGGGCCGAGTACGCCGCCAGCCAGCCGCTGTCCGGTGCCCGCATCACCGGCTCGCTGCACATGACCGTGCAGACGGCCGTGCTGATCGAGACGCTCACCGCCCTCGGCGCCCGGGTGCGCTGGGCCAGCTGCAACATCTTCTCCACGCAGGACCACGCTGCGGCGGCCGTGGCCGTCGGTCCCGACGGCACCGTCGATTCGCCCGACGGTGTGCCCGTGTTCGCCTGGAAGGGCGAGACGCTCGAGGAGTACTGGTGGTGCACCGAACAGGCCCTGCTGTGGCCGGGCGAGGGCGGCCCCAACATGATCCTCGACGACGGTGGCGACGCCACCCTGCTCGTGCACAAGGGCGTCGAATTCGAGAAGGCCGGCAGCGTGCCCGACCCGTCGACCGCCGAGTCCGAGGAGTTCGCCGTCGTCCTGGCCCTGCTCGGCCGCAGCCTCGCCGACGACGCCGGCCGCTGGACGTCCATCGCCAACGGCATCAAGGGCGTGACCGAGGAGACCACCACCGGCGTCCACCGGTTGGTCGACATGGCCAAGAAGGGCGAGCTCCTCTTCCCGGCGATCAACGTCAACGACTCGGTGACCAAGTCCAAATTCGACAACAAGTACGGCTGCCGCCACTCGCTGGTCGACGGGATCAACCGTGCCACCGACGTCCTCATCGGGGGCAAGGTCGCAGTCGTCTGTGGCTACGGCGACGTCGGCAAGGGCTGCGCGCAGTCGCTCGCCGGCCAGGGTGCCCGTGTGGTGGTCACCGAGGTCGACCCGATCTGCGCGCTGCAGGCCGCCATGGAGGGCTTCCAGGTCACGACGCTCGAGGACGTCCTTCCCGTCGCCGATGTCATCATCACGACGACGGGGAACAAGGACATCATCACCGCCGAGCACATGGCCGGGATGAAGCACCAGGCCATCGTCGGCAACATCGGCCACTTCGACAACGAGATCGACATGGCCGGCCTGGCCAAGACGCCGGGGGTCGAGAGGATCAACATCAAGCCCCAGGTCGACAAGTGGGTCTTCCCCGACGGCCACGCCATCATCGTCCTGTCGGAGGGACGCCTGCTGAACCTCGGCAACGCCACCGGCCACCCGAGCTTCGTGATGTCCAACTCGTTCACCAACCAGACCATGGCGCAGGTCGAGCTGTTCACCCAGGCCGGGCAGTACGTGAACGACGTCTACGTGCTCCCCAAGCACCTCGACGAGAAGGTGGCGCGCCTGCACCTCGACGCGCTGGGCGTGAAGCTCACGACCCTGAGCCAGGAGCAGGCCGACTACATCGGCGTGCCGGTCGAGGGCCCGTACAAGCCCGACACCTACCGGTACTAGAGACGGGCGTCAGCCCAGCGCGGCGGTGGCGATCACCGTCCCGCTGGGCGCGACGACCTCGGCGCTGCGGATGTCCTTGGGGTTCACCGCGAGCGGCGCCACCCACGCGCCGTAGCCCTTCTTGGCCTCGAACGTCCCGACCTGGTGGCTGACGCCGTCGGACGTGACCACGATGCAGTCGACCGTGCCCTGGGCGTTCGAGTCGACGAGCATCATCCACATCCATGGGTGCTCGCCACCGTGGGTCGCGACGCGGCCGACCACGGTCCCGTGCTCGACCAGGTTGGCCGTGACGACGTCGTTCGGGGGGGCGGCGCTCGGGCTCGGTGGGGTCGACGACGACAGGCCGAGGCTGAGCCCGACGGCCAACGCGATGACCGCCGCCGCGGCCGACAGCGCCCCGACGGCCCACCGCGGCGGGCGGAGCCGGCTCCTCCGCCGCATGTCGGTCACGCCCATCCGCTCGAAGAGTCGGACCTCGAACCCCATCGGTGGCTCCGCCGACGGTGCCGCTTGCACCACGGCGTCGGCGGCGCGGGAGAGCTGCTCGAGCTCCTCCGCGCAGCGCGCGCAGGAGTCCACGTGGGCCAGGGCCCGTGCCCGGTCGCGCCCGGTCAACACCCCGAGCGCGAGCTCGGGCAGTTCGTTCTGGTGCTCTTCGCAGCCGCGCGCGTTCATGTCATCGTTCATCACTCACCCCCTCCGGGTGTTCGATCGCCGCCCGCAGCCGGATGAGGGCCGTACGGATGCGGGTCTTCGCCGTTCCGAGCGGGATGCCCTCGGACTCGCTGATCTCCAGTGCGGTGCGCCCGTACACGGCGGCCAGGACGACCGCACGCCGCTGTTCGGGCGGCAGGACCCCGAGGGCGTCGCGCACCATGTGGCGAACGTCCCCTCGCTGCACCGCGTCCTCCGGGTTGTGCTCGTTGCTCTGGAGCGCCGCCGCCGCGAAGTCGTCGGGGTCGGTCGGCACGGCGCGCCGCAACCGCAGGGCGTCGATGGTCAGATTCCGCGTGATGGTGAGGACCCAGGACGCCACCGAGCCCCGCCTCGGGTCGAAGACCGGGGCGTGCTTCCAGACTCGGATCATCGCCTCCTGGGCCACGTCCTCGGCCACGCCGGCATCGCCGGTCATGGAGTAGGCCAACCCGAAGACCCGACGCTGGTAGCGCCGCACGAACGCGACGGCCGCAGCCTGCTCCCCGAGTGCCATGCCGGCCAGGAGGCCGTCGTCGGACAATTCGCCCTGGGCCACGCGCGATTCTCTCATCACCTGGGTGTACGGGTCATCACGCCCCCCGGATTCCCCCGGTGACCAAAGACGCCACAATCCCGCGGGCGGGTCCCCCCGTAGACCTCATCACGGCCCACGCCGCCTCATTGCTGCAGGAGGGGCGTCGGACGGGATCCCCGGGCCGGGTCTGCGTCCTTTCTCCCGGTTGGGCGCCGGCCCGGTCCGGCTCCGCTCAGCGGAGTCCCGCGAAGAGGTCCTCTTCGGGCACCGGCGCGTTCGTCGTGTCGAAGGCGCGCACGAAGAACTCCGTGTTCATGACACGCGAGAAGAGTTCCTCCCCCATCTCCAGGAAGAAGATGTTGTCACTCTGGCTGGCGTGGGCGGCGAGGGACGCGTACTTGCTGCCGGTCACCGCGCTGACGTCGATCCGGGTGGTGACGAGCTCATCGGGCGTCCCGAAGTCCGGGTTCTCCTCGATCTCGCTCGGCTGCTCGATGCCGGTCTCTTCGAGCAGCTCGCGGAATCCGCTCAGCGCGGAGCGAGGGAGCGCCGTGTAGTAGACCTTCGCCGGGATGCCGGAGTCCTTGACGGCGGCCTGCGTGATCCGGTTGGCCTGGATGTGGTCGGGGTGGCCGTAGAAGCCGTTCTCGTCGTAGGTCACCACCACCTGCGGCCGGTACGTTCGCATGAGGTCGGCCAACCGGGCCGCCGGCTCCTCGACGGGCGTCCGCCAGAACGATCCGGTCGCGTCGTTTTGCGGCCAACCGTCCATGCCCGAGTCGTGGTACCCCAGCAGCTCGAGGTGGGAGACCCCGAGCACCTTGCAGCTGGCCTCGAGCTCCGCCCGCCTCAGCGGGACGACGACCTCCTCGTCGTGGCCCGGGTCTCCCGGCTTGAGCCCACCGGGTGCGTCACCGAGCTCGCCGTTCGTGCAGGTGACCAACACGGTCTGCACGCCCTCCGCCGCGTAGCGGGCGAGGATGCCCCCGGTCCCGATGGCTTCGTCGTCGGGATGGGCGTGGACGGCCATGAGGGTGAGGGGCTCGGCGGACATGGCTGGCAGCGTATGGGGCGCCGCGCCCCCGTCGTCACGTCTGGAGGTGGCCCACCGCGGCCGCCAGCACGTCGAGCTCCGCCCGCCAGTCCTCCGGCGCGCCGAGTGGGCGCACGATGAACTTGGAGAACCCGGTCTCGAGGAAGCGCTCGATCAGGGCGCGCAGGCCCGCCATTCCGACCGGGATGATGTCCTCGAGCGGCCGTCCCCGGGCGCGGCGGGCCAACGGCGTCGACGCCAGCGATGCGACATCGAAGCCGTCGGGGGCGTAGGCGAGGCTCACCCCGAAGTGTTCGGGGCTGATGGCACGTCCGTGTTCGGCCGCGACGCGGTCGATCACCTCCTTGCCGGCCGCGGCGTCCGCCGGCGTGCAGAACGCCGGGATCCAACCGTCGGCCAGGCGGCCGCAGCGCTCGAGCGCGGACGGCACGTTGCCGCCGAGCCACACGTCGAAGGGATCCTGCACGGGGCGCGGTGACACAGAGACGTCGGCGAACGACCCGGCGACGCCGTCGTGGCTGACCACCTCGCCGGCCCACAGGCGGCGCAGCACCGGGAGCGCGTCCTCCATCAGCTCCGCCCGCTCGGCCGTGGGGATGCCGATGGCCGAGCGCTCGCCGCCCAGGGCCAGCCCCGGCACGAAGGTGAGCAGGAAGCGTCCCCCCGACAGCTGGTCGAGGGTCCCGACCGCCTTGGCCAGCCAGACCAGGTTGCGCCCCGGCAGCAGCATCGTGGTCCCGAGCTTGAGGCCCGGGCAGGCCCCGGCCACCCAACCCAGCCCGACGAGCGGGTCGGGCCCCGGGCGCGTGAGCACCTCGGGCAGCCACAGCGAGTCGAAGCCCGTCTCGTCGATCGCGCGCGCCAGCCCGACGAGAGCCTCCGGTCCGGCGCTCTCCCCGCCGCCGCTGATGCCGATGCGCACCTTCACGCCGAGGCACCCGGCGCGTCGGCGAGCACGTCGATGGCGTGCGCGACGCCGGCGTCGTCGACGTCGCGATGCGTGACGAAGCGGACCGTGCCCGGTGCGATGGCATGGGCCAGCACGCCGTTGTGCTCCAGGTGCGCCAACAGCTTGTCGGCGCCGGCGTGCGTGAACGTGACGATGTTCGTGCGCACGCGCTCGGGCTCGAGCGAGCCGGGCCAGCGCCGCGCCACGGCTTCGGCCAGGCGGGCCGCCCGCACGTGGTCGTCGCCGAGACGCTCCGTCATCTCGCGCAGAGCCACGAGCCCGGGCGCGGCGAGCACGCCCGCCTGGCGCATGCCCCCGCCGAGGCGCTTGCGCGCGAGGCGACCCTCGGCGATGACGTCGTCGGGCCCGGCGAGCAGCGAGCCGACCGGCGCGCAGAGCCCTTTGGAGAGACAGCACATGACCGTGGTCGCCGGGGCGGCCCAGTCGGCCGCCCCGATGCCGGTCGCCGCCTCCGCGTTGAAGAGCCGCGCGCCGTCCATATGGATGGGGACACCCGCCGCCGCCTCGACGACGGCACGCAGGCCCGGTTCGGTCCACGGAGTTCCGCAGGCGGCCATGTGGGTGTTCTCGATCGCGACCAGCGAGACGGTGGGCTGGTGGTGCTCGGCCGCCTGCCGTGCGTGACGCACCGCCCCCGCGTCGAGCACGCCGTCGTCGTCGTCGAGCTCGATGAACTGGATCCCGGCGTTCATGGCTGCCGCGCCGTACTCGTAGGCCACCACGTGCTGCCGTCGCCCCGCCACGACCGCCGTCCCGGGCCGGGTGAGGACACGGAGCGCGATCTGGTTCGCCATCACGCCGGAGGGCACGAAGAGCGCCGCCGGCTTGCCGACGCGCGCGGCGAAGGCCTCCTCGAGGGCGCGAACGGTGGGGTCCTCGCCGTAGTCGTCGTCCCCGACCTCGGCGTCGGCCATGGCGCGCCGCATGGCTTCGGTCGGGCGCGTCACGGTGTCGCTGCGCAGGTCCACCACGTCGCCGTCGGGCACGAGAGGCAGGTTAACGGCGCCCCGTTACGCTGCGGCGATGACCGGCCCTCCCTCTCCGCCCGGATCCGACGCGTTCACCATGCCCGGCGGCCAGCGGAGCATCAACGACCTGCTCGACGTCGAGGTGATCGAGGCGGGGCCCCAACGGGTCGTGATGCGGCTCCCGGTCGACTGGCGGGTGCACCAGCCCTTCGGGATCCTCCATGGAGGCGTCTCCGCCCTCCTCGCCGAGTCGGCCGCCAGTCTCGGCGCCGCCCTCGCCGCCGGGCCGGAGCGCAGGGTCGTCGGGATCGAGTTGAGCGCCAGCCACCTGCGCGGATTGCGCGACGGCCATCTCACCGCGGAGGCGACGCCCGTACGCGTCGGCCGCACGGTCCAGGTGTGGCGGATCGTCCTCACCGACGACGACGGGCGCGCCATCTGCGAGTCCCGTT
>DATAYX010000541.1:0-2417 GCA_036272355.1 Acidimicrobiales bacterium | reverse complement strand
GTCAGTCCGTGGATGGCCAGGGTGACCAGGCCCTGGCCGTCGGCCACCAGCGGTTTCGAAAACGGGAGCAGGACGCCGTCGACCCATGCGCGTGGCCCCCAGATCACGAACGGCAGGTTGCAAGCGGCGAAGACACCGACCGCGACCGCCAGATAGCGCGCCGGCACGCGCCACACGGGCTCGCCGCGTCGCCTCGCCTCGATGCCCAGGCCGATCACGAGCAGCGGCACACAGAACCATGGGGTCTGCTTGACCGCGCAGGCCAGGCCGAGGGCGACAGGCCCGATCCAGTTGGCGACCCCCGCGGCCCGCCCGGTCCCGAACCGGTCCCAGCGCCACACCGCGATGACGAGAAACGGGATGAACAGGGCATCGGTGCCTCCGGCCGAGAACGTGCCGACGAAGGCCTCGGCCAAGAGCACCAGGGTCGCGAGCCAGCGCAGCGTGGCAGGCAGCAACAAGAAGAGGAGGAGACCGGTCGCCAGCCAGGCAACGAGGTCCGTCCAGTCGGCGAGCTCGTGGTGAAAGCCGAGCGCCCGGGCGGGGATCTCGAGCAGGAAGGACGCAGCCGGATAGGAGAACCGCGCGACGTGGCTGCCGTCGGCCATGTAGGTCCAGTAGTGCGACGGCGGGTTCAGCAGGTAGGCCGCGCCGTCCATTGACGTCGTGTACGGGTTCTTGCCGTGCAGGAGTGCACGCGCCGCGAACTGGTTGAAGGCCGCCGAATCGGTGGTGAAGTAACGGCGCACGTGGATGGCGACCGCCTGGGGCACTCCGACGGCGAGGACCGCCGCGCCGAGACCGGCCCATTGCAGGGCACGCGCCCGGGGGTCCGCCACGAGCCAGCAGGCGATGATGCCGAGGAGCCCGACCAGGACGAAGAGCGGGGCGAAGGCGGCCGCGCCAGGCCACGACGTCCAAGAACTCCAGAATCCGAGGCCCGTCGTGAGGACGGCGAACCAGACCAAGGTCCAGCCGCCGCGCTGCACGAGGAGGGCCGGCTCGCCCCACATCCGGTCGGCTGGTCGGTCGGCGACGTTGACCGACGCGGCGTGCTCGTCGCTCAAGGGAACACGGCCAACGAGACGAACTCGAGCGCGGTCATGGCCACGAGCAATGTGCCCGACACCACCAGTCCCGCCACATACGCGCGGCCCCGCAAGCGTGTCCCGTAAGCCACCACGAGCGGGAAGGCCAGCATGACGAACCGCGGACGGAGGCCGACGGGGGAGGAGATGGCGCCGAGCAGGGCGGCGGCCAGGCCGTAGATGAGGACGGGCGCCGGTTGCCGCTGCCGGATGGCGAGGACGGCGCCGCCGATGGCGACGATGGTGCCGAAGAACAGGATCTGTCCCGTGATCGTCGGACCGACCGGATTCCTGACGAAGGTCCCGATGATCCTGAAGGGGTAGCTGAGGTCGGGCGAGCTCTTCCACCCACCGCGCTCGGTCAAGCGCCAGGCGTTGAGGGCACCGGTGTGGCGCCAGAGCCAGAACATGTAAGCGAGGAAGCCGCTGACCGCCAGCGCCGGGGCCACGATCGGGCGCACGCTCCGGTTTCGCCAGGCCGCCCAACCCGCGCACCACGCGCAACTGAGAACGAAAGCCAAGGAGATGGGCGCGGTCGCCGTGGCCACCATCCCCAGAAGCCCGGCCAGCAACCAGCGCCGGTCCAGCAGCGCCATGAGTCCGAGCGCGATGCAGGTCAGGACGATGCCCTCGTTGTAGGCGAGGCTGAACGCAAACGTCCCGGGGAAGATGGCGAAGAGCAGCGTGGCCCGCATCGCCCCTTCGCTCCCCGCAAAGCGCCGGACTAAGAGGCCGATGGCCACGATCGCCGTCCCGCCGGTGACCCCGCTGATGATCACGCCGACGGCGAGCGGCGAGACCGTGGTGATAGAGGACACCCACCGGATGGAGAGGGGGAACACGGGGAAGAATGCGGTGGTGTTGCCCGCCACGTGGCCGTGGATCATCGGCAGGTGGCGTGGCCAGCCCTGCTCTGCAGCGCGGAGGAACCACTTGCTGTCCCAGCGGCCAAGGCGCCCGGACAGGCTGTGATGGTTGATCGGAGCCGTGGCCGCGAGCACAGCCAGCGTGGCGATGCGGGCCGACACGTAGGCGACGAGCGGCCAGAAGAGGAACCAGTGCCGGAATCGGCGGAGCCACCCCTCCCGTGCTGGCCGTGGGCTCGGCTCGGGAACGGTCACGGTGACGGCCGCGCTTCCTTCGGATGCACCGCCGCCGACCTGTGCGCTGCTGCCCATCGGGGGGGACTCAGTCGACATGGCCCGACACCACGGTCTGCCAATGCCGGTCCCGGAAGAACCAGACGCAACCGGCCAGGAGCAACGGGGCGGTCACGACGTAGGCCAGCCCGTTGAGCATGGGGGAGCCTCCCGCTCCCACGACGAGCAT
>DATAYX010000540.1:0-17083 GCA_036272355.1 Acidimicrobiales bacterium | reverse complement strand
GATGACGGCATCCGAGGGGGGACATGGAACCGCTGACCGGGAGCGGCATTGGTCAAGCGAGGTGCGTGCATGATCCAGACCCGAGGAGTCGAATCGCTGGTCGACCTGCATCGTCAGGAGCTGATCAGCCAGGCCGGAACCCGGCGATCACACCGCTCCCGTCATTCGAAGCGTCAGGACCGCGCGACGCAGCGCTCGGCCGCCGGACTCCCGGTTACCGGCGGCCGAGCGGTGCGCCGGGCCGTCGCGCCGCGCTTCGGCGCTTGGCTCATCGACTTCGGCACGAGGTTGGGGGGGACGACCGTCCGTACCTCGAGCTGACGCTTGACCGAGGGCTGACCGAGGTCCGATCGGGGCGGCCAAGAAACGGGGTCGGCTGCGGCCATCGACAAGAGTGGCCGGGTGCCGCCGGTCCGCAACGTCTTGTTCATCACGCTCGACCAGTGGCGCGGTGACTGCCTCTCGGTACTCGGCCATCCCGTCCTGGAAACACCCGCCCTCGACGCGCTGGCGTCGCGTGGCGTTGTTTTCGCGAACCACTGGGCCAACGCCGCTCCGTGCGGACCGTCCCGGGCGTGTCTCTACACCGGCACCTATTTGCACCGGAACCGCTCGATCCTGAACGGGACCCCGCTCGACTCTCGCTTCACCAACGTCGCGTTGATCGCGCGCGAACTCGGCTACGACCCGGTGCTCTTCGGGTACACGGACACGTCGGTCGATCCGCGAACAGTGCCCCCCGACGACCCACGGCTGTTCACCTACGAAGGCGTGCTCCCCGGTTTTCGCGCTGAGATCCTGGACCCCTGGGAGCAGGGGAGCCCAGCCTGGGGGCGGTGGCTGGCTGCTCGGGGTGTGGACGTGCCCTCGAACCCACACGAGCTCTACCGGCCGCTGGAGGGGTTCCCGGGGGCGGACGCGCACGGCTCGACCTGGGCGCCCGCCCGCTTCGCCCCGGAGCTGTCGCAAACCACCTTCATCCGCTCCGAAGTCGTCGACTGGCTCGACCGCAACGGTGACGCGCCTTTCTTCGTCCACGCCTCGTTCATCCGACCACACCCGCCCCGCCGCAACCCGATCGGATATCACGATCTGTACGGGGCAGACGCGGTCGAGTCCTTCGCAGGCTTCGAGAAGCGGGAGGACGAGGCCGCTCTCCACCCCCTCGCGTCGATGGCGATGCGCGTGCCACAGGTGGGCGCGCCCGAAGACGAACGGGAGCGCCGGCAACTGCGTGCGACGTACTACGGCGCCCAGCGCGAAGTCGACGACGGGCTGGCGCCGCTGTTCGAGTACCTCCAGTCGAGCGGGCTGTCGGAGTCCACGTTGGTGGTCGTCACGAGCGACCACGGTGAGATGGGCGGCGACCACTGGTTGCTCGAGAAACTGGGCTACTGGGACGAGAGCTACCACGTCCCGCTGATCGTGGTCGACCCCCGGTCCGGCGCTGACGGGGGCCGGGGCACCGTCGTGGACGCAGTGACCGAGTCGGTGGACGTCTTGCCGACGGTCTGCGAGTTCCTCGGCGCGGACGTGCCCTTGCAGGCCGACGGCTGGTCGCTGGGCCCCTTCGTCCGCGGCGAACCGGAGCCGGCGCACTGGCGTGACACGGCCCATTACGAATGGAGTTTCGCCGACCCGGTGCGCCAAGGGGCCGAAAAGGCCTTCGGGATCCCCATGAGCCACTGTGCGCTGGCCGTCGGGCGCGGCCCCCGCTACAAGTACGCCCAGTTCGCCGCGGCCAGCGACGTGATGCCGCCCTTGTTGTTCGATCTCTCCGAAGACCCGGGCCAGACCCACAACCTCCTGGCGGAGCGCGACGCCGCGGCGGCGGCCTGGGAGGCGGCACAGGACTTGGTGCGGTGGCACATGCGGTCGGTCGAGCGCACACTCAGCGGGAGCTTGCTCGACGCCGACCGGGGCCTCGTGCAGGCCCGCGATGCCTGGTCGTAGTCCACCCCTCACGGGGAGGTCAGTCCTCCGGCGGTGTGGAAGGCTGACGCCTTCTCGTCAGGAGGGAGGCCAGTGCGCGTGGCGGACATGCAGGGGAAGACGGTCGTCGTCACGGGCGGCAACTCCGGCATCGGACTCGAGACGGCAGAGGCGTTGGCCGGGATGGGCGCGCGGGTGATCGTCACGGCCCGGAACGCCGACAAGGGCCGCGACGCGGTCGCGGGCATCGTCCAGCGGCTGGGCGGGGACGCTCGGATCCAGCTCGTCGTCTTCGACCTGGCGGACCTGTCGTCGGTCCGGCGAGGGTCGGACGAGATTCTCGAGCAAGCGCCACGGCTGGACGTCCTGGTCAACAACGCCGGCGTCGTGCTGAGCGAGCGCCACGAGACGGTCGATGGGTTCGAGGCGACCTTCGCCACCAATCATCTCGGTCCGTTCCTCCTGACGAACTTGTTGCTCGGCCGGCTGTGCGAGTCGGCACCGTCCCGCATCGTGAACGTGGCGTCGACGGCGCACAACACGGCGCGCAAGGGGATGCCCTTCGACGACTTGCAGGCGAGGAAGAAGCGATATCGCGGCATGCGCGTCTACGGCGAGTCGAAGTTGGCCAACATCCTTTTCACTCTGGAGCTGGCCCGCAGGCTGGAGGGGACCGGGGTTACGGCCAACGCGTTGCATCCCGGAACCGTGCGGACCGGATACGGCGCCGATGGTGACGCCCGAGGATTCCTGGCTTTCGGCATCAAGATCGCCAAGCCGTTCTTCCTCTCACCGGCCAAGGGGGCGCGTACGTCGATCTACCTTGCGTCGTCGCCCGCGGTCGAGGGGGTCACGGGCGAGTACTTCGACAAGTGCAAGCCGGCGAAGTCCCGCCGCTGGGCACAGGACGCCGAGGCCGCGCAGCACCTGTGGCAGGTGAGCGAGGAGCTCGTCGGCCTGGGCGCGCCGGCCCAGGGTTGACCTGATCGATGCGGGTACTGATCACGGGTGCGGCCCGCGCCATCGGTCGGGCCACGGTCGAGGTGCTGGCCGATCGTGGGCACGAAGTGGTGGCGACCGCCCGCGACGTCGCCCTGCTCGAGGGTCTGCCCGCCGCGTTGGCCCTGCCGCTCGACGTGCGGGATGCGGCCTCGGTGCAGGCGGCGGTGGACGCTGCCGGGGAGCTCGACGCTGTCGTGAACAACGCGGCGCTGACCGGAACCGGGCCCCTCGAGAGCTACCCCGTGGAACGCTTCGCGCAGGTGCTCGACGTCAACACCGTCGGCCCGCTGCGGTTGGCCCAGGCCGTGGCGCCACGGTGGCGCGAGCGGGGGAGTGGGGTGCTCGTGAACATCAGTTCGGTGCAAGGCAAGATCGGCACGCCGCTGGAAGGCCCCTACGCCGCCTCGAAGCATGCGCTCGAGGCGATGTCGGAGTCGCTGTACTTCGAACTCGGTCATTTCGGGATCCGCGTGGTCATCATCGAGCCGGGGTACATCGCACCGGGCATGAAGCACGACAGCGACGGCCATGCGGGGCCTGACGCCTATGCGGAGCTGCACGCCCAGTGGAGCGGCACGGACAGCACGCTGGTGGGACCCGAGGGCCGCCCGGGGCCCGAGACCGTTGCCCTGGCGGTGGCCGCCGCGATCGAAGACCCCGCCACGCCGCTGCGGGTCGAGGTGGGGTCGGATGCCGCGATGGTGCTGGAGCTCCGGCGGAACCTGCGTGACCCGGAATTCGAGGCGACGATGCGCTCGGCTCTCGGGCTGACGTGGTGACGAGCGGCATGGTCGCGGAGAGCGGACCGGCGGTGCCGTGGAGAAGCTGATGTACCTCCTCTGGCCGGAAGCGCCGCGCAGCCGGGCGGACGTGGCGGATGCCGTGCTGGGCGAGCTGGCGAACGAGCTGCTCGGTCTCGGTCCGCTCCGGCTGTCGATCGACGTGCGGGATCCGGACAGCGACATCCCGGCGCCGGTGCCCACCCCGGAGGGTGAGGTAGCCGCGGACGCGCTGGTTTCGCTCTGGCTCGACGCCGTCGACCAGCGGGCACCCTACGAGGAGGCCCTGGCTGCAGCCGCCGGTACCTTGGCGGGGTATTCGGTCGTCGAGTCGCTGTACCGCGACTACGGAGGGAATCAGTGGTCGGTGCCGCGCTATTGGCCGGACGGGGTGCGCTCTCCGGGCGTCCTGACGATCGCCCTGCTCCAACAGCACCCGGACCAGTCTTTCGAGGAGTGGATCACGCGCTGGCACACCCGCATCTCACCGATCACCGAGGCGATCCAGCCGAGGATGCGCTACGTGCGCAACGCCGTCTTCCGGCCTCTGACCGACGGAGCACCGCCGCTGCGAGGCATCGTGGAGGAGGCGTGGCCATCCCTCGAACACGTGACCGATCCGATGCTCTTCTACTGTGCCGACGGCGACCCCGAGCGTATGAACGCCCACGTCACGCAGATGGTCGAGGAGATCAGCGCGTTCATCGACCTGGGAACGCTCCGAAGTGTCACCATGAGTGAATGGATCTTGAAGTCGTGACCGCCAAGTGGAGCCGTGAGGAGCTGGAAGAGGCCCACCGGCACTACATGGAGACAGCCGGCCGCTGCGCCGCCACCGGCGAGTGGCGAGCATGGGCGGATCTGTTCACCGACGACGCCGTCTACCTCGAGCACACCTTCGGCACCTTCCGGGGGCCCGAGGGGATCTACAACTGGATCGCACCGCTCATGGCGGAGTGGCCGAACCGTGCCATGACCTCGTTCCCGCATGCGTGGTGTGTCTGCGACGAGGAGCGGGGATGGTGGATCTGCCGTATCGAGAACCGGATGCAGGACCCAGGTGACGGCTCGGTCCATCAGGCCCACAACATCACGGTGCTGCACTACGCCGGGGACATGAAGTTCTCCTATGAGGAAGATGCCTATAACCCTGCCGCCTTCGGTCCGATGATCGAAGGCTGGTTGCAGGCACACACTGCGCACGGCGGCCAAACGGCGTAGTGCCATACCACCGGATGGGCGATGCGGAGGTGCGCACCTTCCTCGCGGGCTCACCCGCACATACGGCGAAGCTGGCCACGGTGCGGGCCGACGGACGGCCCCATGTGGCGCCGGTGTGGTACGACGTCGACGACGACGGCGCCATCGTGTTCAACACCGGCGAGTCCACCGTCAAGGGGCGCAATCTACGACGCGATCCCAGGGCGTCGATCTGCGTCGACGATGATCGGCCACCGTTCAGCTTCGTGCTCGTCGAGGGTGTCGTCGAGCTCGGTGACGACCTCGACGAAGTGCGGAACTGGGCGACGAGAATTGCCAGGCGGTACATGGGCGACGACCGGGCCGAGGAGTACGGCGCGCGCAACGGGGTGGCCGGCGAACGGGTGGCGCGCCTTCGTCCCGAACGGGTCGTGTCCGCGCTGGACGTCGCCGACTAGGTGAGTACCGGCCGGCGCCGCCTCAGCTGGCCGCAGCTCCCGCCCCGGTGAGCCGCGTCCCGACTCTCGGCAGCCGTTGCCTGTCGGGCCGAGCGAGGGCGAACTGGCCGAGCGGCATGATCGCCACCGCCAACAGCAACGTCACTAAAAGCAGGTCCGACAGCACGAAGGTATGGAGCATCCGCATGTAAATGTTGTGGACGGACGTCACGCCGGCAAAGGCCCAGAACGTGGCGACGACGATTAGCACGTTGCGCATGCGGGGTGAGGCGGCAGCTGCCGCGACGACCACGCCCCAGGTGACGTACCAGGCCCAGACAATCGGGCTGAGCAGTGCCACCACGAGCAACGCCAGGCCCAGGGCGCGCACGACTCCATCCTGTGGGGCGCGGCGCAGGAGGCGGTAGGCGACATACGCGGCGACCAGGAGGCCGAGCACTTCGAAGACGGGGTGGAGGTGCGCCGTCGACACGGGCACCTGCAGCAAATGGGTCAGCATCGAGACGACCCTTGCCACGACGTTGATCGGAGTGACCCCCGTGAAGGCCGCCGCGGCGGTCGTCGAGGTCCCGACCCAACCCCATCCGAAGCCCGACACGAGGGTGGCGAGTTCCATCGTCGCCAACGCGATGAGCCCGGCGAGCGCTGTATGCCCGATGCGCCGCCGCACCGAGGCGTCTGGACCGGCCCAAACCCATCCGAGGAAAAGGACACCAAGCGCGGCGGGGGACTTCACGCCTGCCGCGAGCGCGCAGATGACCACGCCGGGCACGGTCCCGAAGCGTCTCGCGACGGCCAAGCCGGCCATCAACAGTCCGACCATCAGTGCGTCGTTGTGGTCGCCCGCCAGCAGCGACAGCAACACGAGCGGGGACCCGGCACCGAGCAGCACCGCGTGGGCCGGGTCGCGTTTGGCCCAGCGGGCCAGCGTGGGCGTGGCCGCGACCATCAGCGCGATGCCGGCGATCTCGACCAAGCGGAGCAACAGGAGGTCGATGAGGAAGTTGTGGCCTGAGGCCTGGTCAACGGCACCGTCCACGGTCAGGAAGTTGGGGCCGTAGGGGGACGCGTTGTTCGCCCAGAACGGGTCGCTGAACGTGTTGAAGGGTGTCGAGCCCAGGACGTTGGGACCGTAGACGTAGGGGTTTATGTTGTGGCTGACCATCTCGCCCTGCGCGGCGTAGGTGTAGACGTCGCGGCTGAACAGCGGCGGGGCCAAGAGGAGGGGCACGGCCCAGACAACGACGACGAGGACCACGCGCTTGACGGGAAAGCCCTCGTTGTTCTTGAGGTAACGCAAGAAACCGAGCCAGACCCGGGTCAAGAGGATCAGGCCGCCGAAGACGAGCGCGAGCGCCGCGACCGGTGGCAACGTCTCACTCGTGCCGAGCCATCCGAGGGTTCCGCCCGGCATGCCGAAGAACCAGGCGCCAGGCAGGTGAGCCTCGAAGGATGGGCCGCCGAGAAGCGCGCCCGCCACGACCGCCGTCGTCCCGAGGGCCCCGAGGATGGCCGTGCGCGCCAAGCTGATCTGCGGTGCGGGTTGCACCTGTGCATCGAGCTCGGCGGTGTCAGGAACGAGTGGGGGCATGTGTTACAGCGCTGGGGAAACGAGCATGGAGATTCCTTGGTTGTGCCGCTGCGGGGAGGGGCCGCGACGGCAAAAAATCTTCATCTAACCGCAGTGATTTTGTCACAGGTCGGGGCGAGATTGGGAACCCGAAACCTTCCTTAACAGGATTCTCAGGATTGTCCCAGGTTAGAGGGCGAAACTGGTTTCTGACACTTATGTGAAATCTGGCTGTCACGGAAACGGAAGGTGTCAGATGCGAATTCTGGTCCTCGGTGGTGACGGATATCTGGGGTGGCCCACGGCGCTCCACCTGTCCCGGGCCGGCTACGAGGTCGGCATTGCGGACAACTTTGCCCGGCGGGGTTACGACCTGGAAATGGGGGTCGACTCGCTCGTGCCGATCGCGTCGCTGCACCGGCGAGTGGACTGTTGGGAGGACGTCTCGGGGAAACGGGTCGGGACCTTCATCGGGGACCTGACCGACGAGTCCTTCGTCTACGACATGGTGGGGAGTTTCCGGCCGGACGCCATCGTGCACTTCGCCGAACAACGCAGCGCCCCCTATTCGATGGTCGACCGCAAGCACTGCGTCTACACACAGGTCAACAACGTCGTCGGCACGCTCAACCTGCTGTATGCCATCGCCGAGATCGACCCTTCGATCCACCTGGTGAAGCTCGGGACGATGGGGGAGTACGGCACGCCCAACATCGACATCGAAGAGGGCTACATCGAGATCACCCACCGAGGACGGACCGACGTCCTGCCGTTCCCCAAGCAGCCGGGGAGCTTTTACCATCTGTCCAAGGTGCACGACAGCCACAACATCGCATTTTGCTGCCGTGCCTGGGGACTTCGTTCGACGGACCTCAACCAGGGCGTCGTCTACGGGCAATCGACGCCCGAGACGACGCTGCACCCCGAATTGGCGACCCGTTTCGACTACGACGCGGTGTTCGGGACGGTGCTCAACCGCTTCGTGATCCAGGCTGCCGCCGGCGAGCCGTTGACCGTGTACGGCAAGGGTGGCCAGACGCGTGGTTTCCTCGACATCCGAGACACGCTCGCCTGCATCGAGCTGGCCATCCGGCATCCGGCCAAGGCGGGCGAGTTCAGGGTGTTCAATCAATTCACGGAGTCGTTCTCGGTCAGCGAGCTGGCGCAGAAGGTTTCCGACGCCGCAGGCGGGGCGGAGATCGTCCATCTCGAGGATCCCCGGGTCGAGGCCGAAGAGCACTATTACCGGGCCGCGCACACCAAACTCCTCGACCTCGGCCTCATGCCGTTCCTCCTGGGTGATGAGCTGTTGGCCGATCTGTTGTCGATCGCCCGCACGCACATCGATCGGCTCGAGCGGTCCGCCCTCGAGCCGAAGGTGCGGTGGCGCTCGACGTCGAGCACCATCACGCGGACCGGACGGACCAAGCCTGAAGAGTCCTCCGCCGAGCGCTCCGTCTGAGGGGAATCTCAGCGAGAGGGGCTAGCGTCGCCGCGTTGCGCCACGCCGGGTCCCGGTGGCGGCCGCACGCCTCGAGACTCCCGGAAAGCAGCCCCTCGATAGTGGACCGACTCCGAGCACACATCGGGCCCCTGTGGCCCTACTTGGTGCTCATAGCCATCCCTCTGTTCGGGTTCGTGTTGCCCGACCTCCTCTGGGGGCGTCTTCTCATCACGGGCGACAACCTGCAGCAGAACTATCCGCTCCACGTGTTGGTGGGATCGATGGTGCGGCACGGGCAGCTGCCCTTCTGGAACCAGTACATCTTCAGCGGGACGCCCCTCATGGCGGACTTCAACGCCGGTGCTTTCTACCCCCTCATGGCGTTCTTCGTGGTCCTGCCGGACCGGGCCGCGTGGATCGCCACCGAGGTCGTCCTCTTCTCGGTGATCGCGGTCGGGATGTACGCCTTCTTGCGGGCGCTCAAGCTCTCGACGGTCGCCTGCCTGTTGGGGGCCGCCACGTTCGCGTTCGCAGGCCCCGTGCTGAGCCAGGTGAACCATGTGGACATGACCGGGGGCTTTGCCGCCATCCCGTGGATGCTGTTGGCCGTCCACCACATCGTGCGCGACGGCCGCTGGCGGTGGGCGATTGTGCTCGGTATCGCCTATGCCACCGTGATCCTGGCCGGTGCACCCGAGGCGATGCTCGACCTCGCGATCCTCGTCCTCGCGTTCGCCGTCATGTCGGCGGGGCTGAGCCGAGAGCGCTGGTGGCGCGTGCTCACCCGGGGCGCGACGGGGGTAGCGCTCGCGGTGTCGTTGGCGGCAATCCAATGGCTCCCGGGCCTCGAGGCGATCCGCAACTCGCAGCGGGGCTTCGGCTTCGACGCCGCAGCGGGGAGCTATCCGACACCATTCAGCATCTTCGCCCTCGTCCCGTATCTCGACGGCGGATACGGGCGCTTGGGGGAGACCGGGTTCTTCAGTCAGTACAACCTGCCTGAGGTCGAGATCTACCTGGGCCTGCTCCCGCTGATCGCGATCGTGACGCTGCTGCACCCACGGTGGCCGAGCAAGATCGCACCCCGTGACCGACTGACGTGGTACGCCGTCGGCACCTTGGGTTACTTGCTGGCTCTCGGCTCGAACACGCCGCTCGAACGCTTCTTCAACCGCATACCTCTCTATGGGCATCAGCGTCTGCAGAGCCGCAACATGATCATCGTGGCGACGGCGGTCTGCGTCCTCTTCGCCGGATGGCTCGACCGCACCGACGCGCCGCCCGTCGACGCTCGATGGCGGCGGTACGACCGCATCATGGCGTTGGTGCCCCTGGCGTTGGTCGCGACCCTCGTCGTCTGGGCGCTCACCGCAACGGGATCGCTCGTGCAGGTCTTCGCGGGTCATGCGGCCGGCCCCGGTGTCACCCACACCGTGCGTGAGGCGACGATCATCGCCTTGGCATTCGCGGTCGGCGCGGCGGCGATCGTCTGGGTGCGACCCAGGCTCACCACGCGGCAATGGACCATGGCGGCCGCGGCGTTCGTCGCCGTCGACCTCGGCTTGATGGTGTTCACGAGCCAGCTCATGCAGTCGCCAACGAACGAGGTCGTGAGCGGCACCACCTCCATTCAGAAGTTGATGGCGGCCCATCTCTCGCCGGGTGGGCGATTCGTCAACTACGACCCGCAGGCATATGCGAGCTGGGCCGGGAGCCCACAGGGGATCCCGGACCTGAACATCATCCCCGGGATGCCGTCCGTCTCGGGTTACGCATCGATCGTGAACGGCAACTACGAGTCGGTCACGCACACGCACGAGCAGGACGACCTCGACATCGGGCAGCTCGGATCGGGGACGCTGGACCGGTTGAACCTCCAGCAGATCGTGACGGTCCCCGAGTACTTCCTCGTGCCGCTGACATCTGATCCCCATTCTCTGTCCTCGGTGCAGCAGGTCTCCGAGGCGTACGGAGCCGACCCCGTTCTCGTCCAGGGTTACGGGGCGAACTTCAACGATACGGCGTACCCGTTCTACCCGGGGCCGCGTCCGCCCTTGCACTCGGGCGACACCCGATCCTGGTTCTTCGGAGAGTCACTCGAATCCCGCTCGGCATCGTTGCTCTTCGCGAAGCCCACGGGCTCGAGCGCGCTGGTTCGCTTCGGAGTTCTCAGGGCTGATGGCTCGACGTCATGGGCCTCGACCGTGTCGCTGGCGTCGGGCGCGACCCAAGTCGCCGCGCACCTGCCCGGAGGGAAAGCAATCGGGCTATCGGTGCAGGTGGTCGGTTCGCTGCCGGCGGATCAGGCGGTGATCTCGGTGGCTGGGCAGTCCTACGAGCTCGCCGGCTCTCTGTCCTCCACCGTCGTCCCGGGGCCGTGGCACCAAGCGGGCACGGCGCAGGGCTACGTCGTCTACACCTTCGCCAAGCCGCCTACTCCGATCACCGCATCCACCCAAAACGGACGTCCACTTCCGGTCACGGTTCTTTCGAACACGACGAAATCCGAGCAGGTAAGCGTCGATGCACCGGCGCCGTCGTCGGTGATCCGTTCTGTGGCCTGGGACTCGGGATGGCAAGCCAACATCTCCGTCGACGGGGGACCCTCCCACGCTGTGCCCCTGCACTCTTTCGACCTGGTCCAGAAGGTGGACATCCCGGCCGGTCGCGTCGTCGTGACGTTCCACTATCGACCGCCGCATCTCACCGTGGCGACCGTGCTCAGCGTTGGCGCGGTCGGCGTTCTGCTGGCACTTCTCGTCGGATGGTTCGTCGTGCGGCGGCGGCGTGACCTTCCCGATGCTGCGTCGTCGCCGGCCGCGGAGAGAGAACCCGCTGCCGTCACGGTCTGATTCAGGGTGACCCGGGGCGCTCCCGGAGCGCCACAAAGCGGGGTCAGCAGTAAGGATGGGCCAGCGTCAGCAGGAACTCGCCGTCCGTTGCGCCCCACATCTCTTCGACGACGAACCCGGCCTGCACGAGCTCGGTCTCGACGCGTGACGGGGTGAACTTGGCGCTGATCTCGGTCAGGAGATCCTCATCCTTTTGGAAGTGGACGGTGATGCCCGCATCGGCCAGCGACACGTCGAGGGCCGCATCGGCCCGCAGCCGCATTTCGATCCACTGCTGGTCCTCGTTCCACAGCGCGACATGGCGGAACCGATCCGGGTCGAAGTTGCCGCCCAATTGCTGGTTGAGCACGTGCAGAACGTTCCGATTGAACTCGGCGGTCACACCTGCAGCGTCGTCATAGGCAGCCACCAGCCTTGCTCGGTCTTTGACCAGGTCGGTCCCGAGCAGGAGCGAATCGTCGCTCGACATCGTGCAGTTCAGATCGAAGAGGAATCGGGCCCGTTGCGCGGGGTCGAGATTGCCGATGGTGCCGCCGAGGAAGGCGACCATTCGACGGCCGTCGTCGGGGATCTCGGCCAGGTGATGATGGAAGTCTCCGATCACGAGGTGAAGGTCGAGCCCGTCGAACTCGCCCGAAAGCGTGTCCGCGGCGCTGCGAAGGAACTCGTCACTGACGTCGAAAGGGACGTAACGCATGAGCGTTCCCGCGTCCTGAAGGGCAGACAGGAGCACGCGCGTCTTGTCGCAGGCGCCGGCGCCAAGTTCGACGAGGGTGTCCGCCTTGGCCAATCCGGCGATCGCCGGAGCATGGGTCTCGAGGAGCGACCGTTCAGCTCGGGTCGGGTAGTACTCGGCGAGCTGGGTGATCTCTTCGAACAGGCGGCTGCCGCGTTCGTCGTAGAACCACACGGGAGGGATGGACTTCACCTCTCCTTGAAGCCCACGGAGGGCGTCAGACCGCATTTGGTCGCGGACGTCCTCCTCGGACAAATGCACGTCGATTGTGTATGACATGGGCTCAGGGATCCTGGGCGAGGCGCACGCCACCGAAAGGCCAGCGGGCACCGGGCGGGAAGAAGTTGCGATACGTGGCGCGGGTGTGACCCTGCGGCGTCGCGCAACAGCCTCCCCGCAAGACGTACTGGCTCACCATGAACTTGCCGTTGTATTCACCGACGGCCCCAGGAGCGGCACGGAATCCGGGATACGGGGCGTAGGCGCTCGACGTCCACTCCCATGTGTCGCCGTAGAGGCCATTGGTGGCGACACCGGGAAGTGGATGGGGAGCGCCCCGCAGGTTGAAGTCGTCGCGCAGGAAGTTATCCCCCTCGCCATGAAGGGCTGCGATGGTTTCCCACTCCGACTCCGTGGGCAGCCGCATGCCGGTCCAGTGGGCGAAAGCGTCGGCTTCGTAGTAGCTCACATGGCAGACCGGTTCGTCAGGGTCGACCGGACGCAGTCCCGACAACGTGAACTGGAGCCACCGATCGGGGTGATCGGGGTCGCGGGACCAGTAGAGGGGGGAGTACCAGTCTTGGGCGTTGACCACGGCCCAGCCGTCGGACAGCCAGAACTCATGACGCCGGTAGCCGTCATCCTCCATGAACGAGAGCCATTCGCCGCACGTCACCGGCCGGTCCGCCAGTCCGAAGGGAGTGAGATGGACCGTGTGGACGGGGTACTCGTTGTCGAAGCCGAACCCGATGCCGCGGTGACCGACCTCGACCGGCCCGCCATCGTGCTCGAGCCAGCCGGCCTTGGGAGGGTGGCCGTCGGCACGGGGCAGGACGGTCGGCAGATAGGCGGGGTGAAGCGGATTGCGTGACAGCACATGCTTGATGTCCATCAGCAGCAGCTCTTGGTGTTGCTGCTCATGATGGAGCCCGAGGGTGATCAGATCGACCAAACCGGGTTGGTCGGGATCCCGGAGCAAGGCGTCCATCTGGCCGTCCACGTACGAGCGGTACCTGGCGATCTCGTCGATCCCCGGCCTCGACAGGTTGCCGCGTTCGGGCCGGGGATGCCGGGCGCCCATTGCCTCGTAGTACGAGTTGAAGATGTACGCGTACGCGTCGTCGAAGGCGCGATAGCCCTGTGCGTACTCGCCGAGGACGAACGTCTCGAAGAACCACGTCACATGCGCACGGTGCCACTTCGTCGGGCTGACGTCTGGCATCGTTTGCACCGTCTGGTCTTCGGCGCTGAGCACGGACGCCAATCGCTCGGTCGTCGCCCGTATCCGGAGGTACTCGTCAAGCAGGTCGGATGGCGCCGCGGGACCACTCATCGTCATGGGATCCGTCCCTTCACCACCCCTCGAGGAGCGGGCGCACACGCTGCCAGCACGGTTGCGGGTCACCCTACCCAGATGTTGTGACAATCAGGCGCGCCGTACCTAATTTCTTAAGGACCAGGTGGTACCCCGGTGCGGCCCGGGTGGAGACCCCGCAAGCTCGCCGCTTGCGCAGCAATTTGGCGTCGATCACAGGGGCCGATCACCACCCCTGGACAGCCCTGTATCGTACTGTCCGACCCCATGCAGCAGCCGTCCTTGCCACGCGAAGAGGTCGATGTGTACGTGGGCGCGGTGGACTGGCTGAGGGGCATCCTGGCCCGCGCCGAGGTCGTGGAATCCTGGAACCAGCCGAGTGCTGTCGCGCGGTACAGCGTCGGCGGTGTGGCGGCGCACGCGGTCCACGGTGTGCTCTGGCTGGAACAAGTCCTGAAGGATGCAGAACCGACCGGCCTGCGAATGGTGAAGGTCCCTGAGTACATGGGTCTCAACCGGGTGGACGGCGAGGACGACGATCCGTTCGGTGCATCTCTGCGTTCCGCGGCGGAGGCATTCGCGGCGACGGGCGCGCATATTGTCGCAGCAGCCCTTACGGTTTCGAGAGACGAGCTGGTCACCCTGCTCGACGCGGCCCCTGCGTCGAGGCCAGTGCCCGTCATCAGAGTGGCGGGGGCATACGCCCCTCTGTCGGAATACCTCCCGACGAGGATCCTGGAGGCGATTGTGCACGGCGACGACGTCGTGAGCAGCGTGCCGGGCCTCCAGGTCCCGGACCCTCCGCCAGGGGCCGTTTCGGCCGCCTTGGAGGTTTGCCTGGAACTGGCGCGGGCCCGGGTCGGCGATCTTGAGTCGCTCCGCGCTTTCACTCGGGCAGAGCGGGCGATCCCCGATGCCCTCCGGGTGCTCTGATCCGATTGTCTAGGCCAGGACCTTGCGTCTGAAGTTCTTGAGGCCCAGCGCGAGGAAAACCACACTGAACGCGGTGATGGCCGGGTAGATCACGTAGAGATGCATGTGCGCCGCATCGGTAAAGGCTGCTCGCATGCCGTCGTTGATGTAGATCAGCGGATTGATCAGCACGATGATCTGGAGCCAGTGAATCGGCCCGGCTTTGACCGGTGCCAACCGCGTCCATTGATAGTACGTGCCACCTAGGAACGTGATGGGCAGCACGATGAAACCGAACATCAGTCCCAGGTTGCGCGGTTCGAAGGCGGTGCCGAGCAAGAGCCCGAGTGAGGCCATGCAGACACACGACAGCGGCACCAGGGTCACGATCAAGAGCCAGTGCAGGTTGATATTCGCCTGGACGCCGGCCGCATGGACGACCGATGCGATCGGCAGTACCAGTGCCGCCGAAATGAGGCCCTGGGCGCCTCCGGAGATGACTTTGGAAATCGCGACCAACCAGATGGGGCACGGCGCCTGCACACGGTCCTCGATCTCGCGGGTGAAACCGAATTCCTGCGCGAGCTGCATGGCCACGGCCTGGATGCCCTGGAACATGATGGATAGCCCGACAACGCCCGGCACGAGCACGGTGGCGAAGTCCGACTCGGCACCGGGGATGCCGCTGGCGGCGCCGATACCCTGGCCGATCTTCGGGAAGACGTAGAGGAACACGAAACACAGCAGAAACGGCTGCACCAGCGTCCGTACCGTGAACTCGATCTTGTGTTTCCACAGAACCACCATGTCGCGCAGGATCAAGGCCCTGAGGGACGTCCAACTGGCTGCAGTTGCGGAACGGCTGGGCGTCAGGTCGACATGGCGCGAGCCGGGCGTGCCGAATGACGTTGACGCGAGGTCCGAAGCCGACGTCGTGGTCGCCATCAGTCGCGCAGGTCCTTGCCCGTAAGCCCGATGAACACGGTCTCGAGCGTCGGCTCGGCGACGGAGAGATCAGCCAGCGACAACCCCGCGGACTCCGCGGCTTCGACGATTCGTGGGACCAGACGGTCTGAACCGCGGATCTGCAGTTCGACACCGTCGGAAATCGGGCGCGTCCGCGTCAGATCCTCGAGCCTGCTTTGGAATGCCGCGGCGAGAACATCGGGGTCACCAGCCGCCTTGACGGTCACGATGGTGTCGGCGCCCACGCTGCGCTTGAGCTCGGCGGGCGTGTCGAGGGCGAGGATCTTGCCGTGGTCCATGATGGCGACCCGATCGCACAGTTTGTCGGCTTCCTCCATGTAGTGGGTCGTCAGCATGATCGTCTGCCCCTCGGCGTTCAATCCACCGAGGAGATCCCAGAGCGCCAGGCGACCCTGAGGATCGAGCCCGGCGGTCGGCTCATCGAGAAACAAGACGGCAGGCCGGTGGAAGATGGCACGGGCCACCATCAGACGTTGCGCCATGCCCCCCGAAAGGGCATAGACGGACGCCTTGGCGAAGCGGGTCAGCTGGAAGCGCTCCAAAAGCTCGTCTGCGGTCTGTCGACACTCTTTCGCGCCCATCCCGAAAAGACGCCCGTGGAAATACAAGTTCTCCCACGGGTTGAGTTGTCGGTCCAAGGTGTTCTGTTGTGACACGACACCGATGAGTTGTTTGACGAGGGTCGGGTGCCGAAGGACGTCGATGCCGCCCACGAACGCGTCCCCGCCCGTGGGGACGACGCGCGTCGTGAGCACACCGACCGTGGTCGTCTTGCCGGCTCCATTCGGACCAAGCAGTCCGAATACCTCGCCGGTGCCCACCCGGAGATTCAGTTCATCGACCGCACGGAAATCAGTGCCGGGGTAGGTCTTCGTGAGATCGACGGTTTCGATGATCGGCGTGGCATCGGGCCCCTTTTCATGCATCGTCGATGCGCTGGCGGTCGTCGTCATGGCTCCTTCAGCACAGTACCGGGCCGTGGGGCTCAGTCCTCGGCCAAGATCTGGTAGAGCTCCTTGCGCGCTCGCTGGATGATTGCGATGCCGCGGTCGATCTGCGCCGATTCTCCCGCACCAGCCATCTGCTTGGCGGCGCTCGCGAGCTGTCCGAGGGCTTCTCGCAGCGACCGGACCTTGTCGTCGGTCTCGCCGGCGGCACGCAACGGTGCTGCGTTCTTCTCCGCTTCGGCGCGGCCGGCGTCCGTCAGTGTGTAGGTCCGGCTGCCGTCGACGTCCGACGAACTCACCTGCCCTTCGTCTTCGAGCATCTGCAGGTGCGGGTAGACCGAGCCCGGGCTCGGGCGCCAGAGCCCTCCACTCATCTCCTCGAGCCGCCGCATGACTTCGTAGCCGTGAGCCGGCTCCTCGCGCAGGGCGAGCAGGATGGCTGTGCGAATCGCGCCTCGTCGCATCCGCCGCCCGCCGCCCCAGCCACCTCTTCCGCCACCCCAGGGCATGCCCGGACCGCGCATGGCGTGGGCGAAGAAGTGTTCATGGAGGTGCTGATGGTCAGGTCCGTGGTCGTGTTCGTGCGGCATCTCAGTGTTCCTCCTGGTCGGGCGAGGATTTCTTCCGGTATGTAACGTACCATAATGATATATCGAAATAGCTCGGACCGTGCGCGCGGGCCGATGGCCGGGAGGCTCCGGCGGGTGGGGATGCGGGATCCCCGTGCTGA
>DATAYX010000539.1:0-5504 GCA_036272355.1 Acidimicrobiales bacterium | reverse complement strand
GCGGTCTGCGACTCGCCGTTCTGCCCGATCAGCGGCCCGGACTGCGGGAACTCGGTGAAGATCACGCCTTCGACGCCGTTGCCGGGGGTGAGCATGGTGGCCACCGCGCTCTTGAGCAGCGCGGTGTAGGCGGCCGGCTGGTGCAACGCGTTGGGCGTCGACGGGCCGTACTGGTCCCAGCTCCACGTCGCCACGATCAGTTCGGGCTTCGCCTGCTGAATCAGGTTCGGCAACGACGTGCGCCAGTTGCTGGCGTTCACGAGCCCGAACCCGGGGATGGTCCGAGATGCGACCGTCGCCTCGCCCGTCGCTTCGAGCGCGGCCGAGATCCCGAGGGACGCGTCCTGCATGACCGAGTCGCCGAGCACCATGACGCGCAACGGGTCGGCCGGCGACGGCGCCACCGCAAGATGGATCGGCACCTGTCCCGCGAGCCCTCCCGCCCCCGGCACCCCCGTCCCGGCCTCGCTCCCCGTCCCCTTGGACGCGGCCGCCGGCAGCCGCGACGTGTGCGACACCGTCGCCGGGTCCGCCACCGCGGGGAACGTCGCCACCACGATCAGCACGGCGCTCAACACGCCCGCCAGCGGCGCGCCCCAGTACCGGACCCACCCTTTGAACTTCGCAAGGCGGATCGGGCGCTCGACGAGGTAGTAGCTCGCGGTCGAGAGCACCAACGTCGCCGCCACCCGCAGGAGGTCCAATGGCCACGCCGACAGCCCGGTCCGTGCCCCGTTGAGATACACGATCACGGGCCAATGCCACAGATAGATCCCGTAGGAGATGGTCCCGATGAAGTGCAAGGGCCTCCAGGCGAGCCCCCGCCCCAATCCACCGGGCTCAGCCAGCCGGGCGTCGGCCACCACCAGTCCCGCCAGCGCGGCGCACACGAGGAAGCCGCCCTCGAACATGAAGTTCGTGGGCACGCCGGCCCGCACGCCGCTCGAGTACCCCGCCGTCACCCAGAACACCAGCAAGGCCACCCCGGCCAGCGGCGCCACCACGTGCAGGGTCCGCCGGGCCCGGACGTTGGGCTGGGGCCGCGCCGCCGCCACGAACGCGATGGTCGCTCCCGCCATCAGGTCGAACAACCGCGTGTCGGTGCCGAAGTAGACCCGTGAAGGATCGACGCCGGGCGTGAACAAGACCGCCATCAGGACCGACGACAAGACCCCGAGGCCCACCGCCAGCGCGATCCCCGCACTCCGCCACGCGCGCCGCCCGTAGCGCAACAGAACCAGCAGCACCAACGGCCAGACCAGATAGAACTGCTCTTCAATCGCAAGCGACCACGTGTGCTGCAACGGCGACGGCGTCGAGAACTGCGCGAAGTACGACTGGTGCACGAAGATCGAGTGCCAATTGTTGACGTACAACAGCGTCGAAATCGCATCGCCCCGCAACCCCGACAGATCGACCAACCCGTTCGCCCCGGCCCCGCCCCACAACCCGTTCAGCACCAGGTACACGGCCAGGGCGATTACGACCAGGAACAGCGCCGGCAACAACCGCCGCGCCCGCCGCCCCCAGAACGCCGCCAGGCTCACCCGCCCCGATCGCACCCACTCCTCGAGCAACAGCGTCGTGATGAGGAAACCCGACAACACGAAGAACAGGTCGACTCCCAGATACCCGCCCTTCGCCCACCCCAACTGCAGGTGGTACGCCACCACCCCGATCACCGCCACGCCCCGCAACCCGTTCAGCGCCGGCAGGTGCCGTCCCGTGACGGCCCACTCTCCCTTCGCCGGGACCCGCCCCTCCGCCCGCTCGGCGAGCGCCGTCTGCACGTCGGTCACACGCGCTCCAACCGCAACGCCGCGCCATCCCCCGTCTCCTCGCGCACGACGACCATGTCGGCCAACGCCGCGCTCCCGCCGGCCTCGTCCCGGGCGCCGGGACCGGTCAGGTCCAACGCGATCAGCGGGCTCCCCTCGCCCGCAGGCCCGGGCCGGTTCAGCGCGTCGCCGACCGGGTACACGGGACCCTCGCTCTTCGCCGTGCCCTCCCGCCACATGGCCCGGCAGATCCCGATCGCCTCGTCCAGCCCCTCTCCGAAGGGCGGCCCGAGGCACAGCACAGTCCGGCCGCCATCCACCAGGTCCAGGCTCGTCGCCTCCCGGGCCAACAAGGTGGGATGCCGCCCGTCCTCGCCCACCACGACCCGTGCCACCAGCGTCACGCTCGGAACAGCGTCGCTCAACGCGGCCAACAGGACGAAGGGGTCCCCCAACGGCCCCGGGCCCACCAAGACCGCCTCGATCCCCTCCTCCATCGCCTGCACGGCCTCGGCATGCAACGCCGCGACGTCCTTGGCCTGCAGGAAGCGGAGCGAGCGACCTTCCACGGCCAGGCAGAATACGGCCCCCGAGACCCCCTCCCAGTGTCGTCCCAGGTCAAACCCGCTCCCACCAACCTCCTACGTCCCGGGCCAACCCGGCTTGCGCGAGCCGCTCGAGGCCGCCGCACAGCTCGGGCAGCGTCAACCCGGTCGATCGAACCAAGTCGTCCAAGGACGTGGGGTCGGGTACCAGCATGTTGTAGAGCTCCCGGTCCCGATCTGACACTTCCTGCAGCAGTACCCCACTGTTGTTCTCGATCATCGACGGTGCCGGCACAGTGGCCCCTTCGAGTGCCAGCGCCACGAGGATGTCGCCGGCCGAACACACCGGAAATGCCCCTTCACCGAGCAGAGCGTTGGTGCCCTCCGAGTTTGGGCTCCTGATCGAGCCGGGCACGGCTCCGACCGAGATGCCACGGGCCACCGCCGCATTCACGGTGTGCCGAGAGCCGCCCTGGTGCCGACTCTCGACCACGACAACGACGTCACTCAGTGAGGCGAGCAGACGGTTGCGCACAGGGAACCGCCACTTTTCGGTGCCCCCTCCAACCGGTGCCTCCGACACGATGGCACCCGCCATAGCGACTCGCGCCCACAGTCGAGCGTTCCTGCGCGGATAGGGCTCCTCCAATCCATTGGCGACAACACCAATCGGTGGCGCACCGGCATCGCATGCCCCCTCGTGAGCGGCGGTATCGATGCCCAGCGCCAGCCCCGACACGACGCTCACACCCACTGCGGCGAGATCCGCACCGAGTTGGGCCGCGACGCCAACGCCATAACGCGTCGGGGCTCTCGTCCCCACAATGGCCACCGTGGGTCGACCGCTCAGTGCGCCGGGATCACCAAGGCAGAAGAGAATGGGGGGCGCCTGGGGGTCGTTGCGGAGTCGTTCCGGATATTGCTCGTTACCCGGCAGGAGCACGCTCACCCCGAGGTCGAGGTGGCGTTGCCAGACCGCGGTCACATCGATATCTGCGACCCGAGCCTCCTCGGGTGCAGCGGCCCACATCCTCGAGGGCGTTCCTTCGCACAGCCACCCGCGCAGCTTCGCTGGCCCGACGTTCGGAAGTGAGGACAACGCGATTGCGTATGCCTCTTCGGGAAGGAGATCAGTCACGCCTCCACCACCGATCGGGCAGCTCGAAGCGCCAGAGCCTCTGACACATGTTCGAACGACACCATTTCCTCTTGGGCGAGGTCCGCAAGGGTCTGCGCGACCCGAGTGACCTTCGACAAACCACGCGCGGTCAGCTCGCCCTCGCGCAGCCGCGCTGCCACGAGATCGGTGGCCGCCCGCGCCATAACCGGGTCTCGGCTCCCGCGCGCAGCGGCACGACCTCGCGCCTCAGCCACCCGTGCAGAAACCGTCGCGCTCGTCTCACCCGGGGTTCCCGAAAGCAGTTCGTTGGGATCTGGCGCCGACACGGGCACGATGAGATCGAATCGATCGAGAAACGGCGACGATATCCGCCTTCGATAGCGCGCTCGAGTTGCTGCGGAGCAACTGCATTTGCCTTTGTAGATGCCCTCACCGCATGGACACGGATTCATCGCGGCGACCAGAAGGAATTCCGCCGGAAACGTGACGGAGCCACCAAGCCGGTTCACCCGAATCACCCCTTCCTCCAGTGGCTGGCGGAGAGCTTCAATTGCCGCAACGGGAAACTCGCCGAGTTCATCGAGGAACAGCACGCCGTTGGTGGCCAAACTTGCCTCGCCGGGTCGGAGCGACAAATTGCCGCCGCCGACCAGCGAAATGATCGTGGCCTGGTGATGCGGAGCACGAAACGGTGCACGGTCGATGAGTGCACCCTCCGGGAGGGCCGCCCCCGCCGCCGAATGAAGTCGAGAGACAGTCAGCGCCTCCTCCAACGAAAGCGGAGGAAGCAGGCTTGGCAGTCGCTCCGCCAGCATCGTCTTGCCCGAACCTGGCGGTCCAATGAGAAGCAGGTGGTGTCGGCCGGCTGCCGCCACCTCCAGAGCGCGACGACCGACAGCTTGTCCTCGAACCTCAGAGAGATCAGGACCTCGCTGTGACGCAGGCTCCGGCACCAGGTGTGGGACGTCTGGCCAAGGCGACCTCCGCCGCAAGATCCACACGAGTTCCGCAAGCGTCCCCGCAGCTCGCACACTGGACCCTCGAACGAGAGCGGCTTCATGGAAATCGCAAAGCGGCACCACGAGCAAAGGAGATACCAGGGCATCCGCCAACCCGATCATCCCCGGGACGTGCCGGAGCGAGCCATTGAGGCCAAGTTCGCCACAGAAAGCAAGCCCGTTGGCACAGTCAGAGTCGAGTTGATCGGTGGCAACGAGCAGCCCTACCGCGATGGGGAGATCGAGTCCTGCGCCTACCTTTCGGACACCTGAAGGTGCCAGGTTGACAGTGACCCGTTGCATCGGCCAATGCAGGCCACTCGACAGGATCGCGGCACGCACCCTGTCCCGCGCCTCACGAACGGCGGCATCTGGGAGCCCGACGATGGTGAAGCTAGGCAGGCCATTGGAGACGTGGACTTCCACTGACACGGCGCAACCCAAGGCGCCATTCAGGGTGGCGGAGGCAACTGAAGAGATCATGCGGACGAACGGTCTCCCCTCCGTTTGAAGGCGGAGCATTCTCTTCGCGACGAATGTTTCCCGGACGGCCATCAGACGCCTGGGCACACGTGCATATGCGCCGACAACGGAGCGGCCCATTGAGTGCATACGGAGGATTCTGAGGCGCGTATGCACTCCAGCGGGCGCCCGAGGGTCTTGGCATATGTTCAGTTGACCTCCGCGTCCACCCCTCCACACCAGGCCCCGGCCGGACGACCACAACCTTCATATATGTGGTCTCGCGCGGCCCGCCATGAAGCGCGCGTATGCACTCTCGACAGGCGCCCTGGGCAGCCGCATTTAGTCGGCCGAAGGGATGACCGGCCCTGCCACTCAGTCCTGCGGCGGCAACTCCTTGGAAGGCGGCTTCGCCGGCGTGGCCACCGCAGGCGCACTCCCGTTCCTGGTGGCATCCAGGTCGTCGTTGCGCAGCGTGGACAAGAGGACCTCGGCCGCGCCCATCAAACTGGTTGCCTCGTAGGGCACGACGACCTTGGCGTTGTCAGAGGCTGCGATGTCCTGGAGCGCCCGCAGCTGCAACACGGCCAACGTGCGGGGA
>DATAYX010000538.1:0-4661 GCA_036272355.1 Acidimicrobiales bacterium | reverse complement strand
GCCAGCAGCGCGAAGGCGGTGGCGGTGCCGCTGCCGACGGGACCGAGCTGGCCGCCCCACAACGCGAGGGCCAGCAGGACGCCGAGCGTGATGAGCGCGACCGCCCACAGGTCGCGGGCCTGGACGCGCCAGAACGGCGGGCGCGTCGGGGGGGCGGGCGCGGCCCGGCGCCCCCGGGAGGCCGGTTTCTTGGCGGCGGCGCGGGACGGCGCACGAGTGCGGGTGGCGCTCCCGCCGCGGGTCTTTGTCACCACAGTACGGCCGAGACTACCGCCTGACCTGGTCCTTTTAGTGGACACCGCGCCCGTTGAATTACGAACATATGTTCGCTACCCTAGTCCGATGGCACTGCGCTGGGCGTTGGCCGAGAGCGAGGGGGCCGGGACCCTCTTCCCGGACGAGCGGGTGGCGGAGCGCCACGTCGGGAAGGGCGCGTACGCAGGCATGGAGTTCCTGCACGTGAACGCACGCAGCATCATCAACACGGTGCCGCCGGAGAGCCTCATGCCGTTCCGGCACACGATCAACCCCTACCGCGGCTGTTCGCACGCGTGCGTCTACTGCTTCGCACGGCCGACGCACGACTATCTCGGACTCGGGATCGGACAGGACTTCGAGCGCAAGATCGTGGTGAAGGTGAACGCGGTGGAGCGGCTGCGGGCCGAGCTGCGCTCGCCGCGCTGGGGCGGGTCGCACATCGCCATGGGGACGAACACCGACCCCTACCAGCACGCGGAAGGCAAGTACCACCTGACCCGGGGCATCGTCGAGACGCTGTCGGAGGCGCGCAACCCGTTCTCCATCTTGACCAAGTCGACGCTGATCCTTCGCGACGCGGCGCTCCTGGCGGCGGCCGCGCAGCGGACCGACGTGTCGGTGTCCTTCTCGATCGGCACGTTGGACCGCGCCGTGTGGAAGCTGACCGAGCCGGGAACTCCCCCGCCGGACCGGCGGGTCGAGGCCGTTCGCCGCCTGAGTGACCTGGGGCTGTCGTGCGGGGTCCTGGTCGCACCCGTGCTGCCGGGCCTCTCTGATTCCGAGGCACAGCTGACCGAGGTGGTCGAGGCCTGCGCGGCGGCCGGCGCCGTATCGGTGAGCGGGGTGGCGCTCCACCTGCGCGGCACGGTGCGCGAGCACTACTTCGACTGGCTGGGCGCGGCCCGGCCGGACCTCGTGCGCCTGCACCGTGGCCGCTTCCGGCGCGGCGCCTACCAGGAGGACGACGAACGGCAACGAGTGCAGGGGATCGTGCGCGCGGCAGCCCGCCGGTGCGGGGTGACGGGGCGCGACCGCTACCGCGGCCGGGTGCCGTCGGCGACGACCGCCGAGGATCCGCCTCCCGAACCCCGAGAGGCGGGGCGGGCGGCTCGGTCTCGGGAAGGCGGGCAGCTGCGCCTCCTGTGACGAAGCGGCGCTCGGTGTCGGCGGGCCGTGACGCGAAACGGCCCCCGGTCGCCAGACCGGGGGCCGTTCCTATCGACTACTCAGGCCGCGAGGACGCTCATCTGCGTCACTCGGCCGCCGCATGCCCCTTGCGCCGCCTGGACGTGAGGACCAAGAGGCCACCGAGGCCCAGGAGGGCGATGGCGCCCGCCCACATGCCGGCGAGGTCGGCGCCGGTGAAGGCGATGGCCGCACCCTTGGTGGCCGCAGGCGTGGCGGTGGTGCCCGCCGAGGTGGCCGGCGTGTTCGGCGTCGCCGTCGACCCGGAGGTGACTGCGGCGACGGTGAACGGCTCACAAGAGCTGACTGCGGAAGCCGCGTAGTTGTCGTCACCGGTGTAGACGGCGTCGAACGAGTAGCTCCCGGCAGCCAGCGACGACGTGGTCTTCGAGTTCGGGACGGAGCCGTCCGGGTTCAGCGTGACGTCCTCTGTGGAGGCCGGGGTGCCGTTGCACGTCCCGTTGGTGAAGTACGAGTAGGTCACCGTCCCGGTCGGCACGATGCCGCCCGCTTCGCCGGACACCGTCGACGTGTCGAAGGCGATGGCTCCGGCCGTCTCGGTGCCGGCCCAGTTCTGGCCCGTCGTGGCGTCCTTGAGGATCGTCGCCGTGCTCGTGGCGCCGTCACTGACGGAGAACGGCTCGCATTCGCTCGCCCCCGAGGGGTCGTAGTTCGTGTCGCCGCTGTAACTGGCGTCGAAGGAGTAGTCCCCCGGCGTCAGCGGGGACGTCGTCGCCGAGTTGGGCACGCTCCCGTCCCAGTTCAGCGTGACCGTCTGGGTCGAGATGATCGCGTGCGCCCTGCTGTCTCCCTGTGCCGGCGACGTGCACGTGCCGTTGTCGAACAGGGTGTAGGTCACAGTGCCGGTCGGGGTGAAGCCTTCGATCCCGCCGCTCACGGTCGAGGTGTCGTAGGCCTGGGCTCCGGTTGTCTCGTCGCCGGTCCACGGTGCATTGGTGGCCGCGTCGTTGAGCACGGTGGAGGCCGTCGAAGGCACCGTGCCCACCGAGAACGGCTCACACTCTCCGACCGACGAGTCGTAGGTCGAGTCGCCGCTGTAACTGGCCAGATAGGAGTAGCTCCCGGCGGCCAGGGACAAGGTGTGCGACGACGGATCCGGCGCGCCGTCGACGATGTCGACCGTTTGTGCCACTCCATCACCGTCACAGCTTCCATTCATGAAGAAGGTGTAGGTCACAGTGCCGGTGATGGGGGGACGCTCGGCGGTCGCCACTGGCCCCGCGACGAGCTGAGGACCGACGGTCGAGGTGTCGTATGCCGTCGCGCCGACCGTCTCGGTGCCGCTCCACGGCTCGTTGGTCGTGCCGTCGAAGACGGTGGTGGACGTCGTGGTCGAGATCCGGTAGTAGTTGCAATCATTAGCCAGGATGGTCTCACCGGTCTCCGTGGCCGTGAACGACGTGTTGGCACCGTGGCCAGACCACACAGCATCCACCGAGTAGTTGTTTCCCGGGTAGCTGCCATCTGCCCCATCCGTGAATGGCGGAATGATGTCGTCAGCGTTGATGCCACTGTTCCCGTGGCCACCCTGAAGGATCGAATTTTCATCGACCGTCTCGCTCACCCACGGATTCTTGGCCGAATCGGTGGAATGGCAGATGGTGATTTTCGGTGAGTCGTCGCCACTGGCTTGCGAAGCTCCGGCAATCACGCCTGAAGTCGCCGCCACAGCGGTCGTCGTGGTGGTCGTCGTGGTGGGCGCCGTCGTGGTCGTGGTGTCGCTCGTGGTTGTAGTTGTGGTCGTGGCTGCGCCTGTCGAAGCACCCGTGTTGCCGGTGTCTCCGGAGTTCCCCGTCGGCGCCGTCGCGGCGGTGCCGTTGGTGTCCGGCGCCGCAGGCGTCGAGCCGAGCACGCCGAAGGTCAAGGCTGTCGCGCCGAGGACCGTGAGCGTCGCAAGGCCGCGCCCGAGGGACGCACGGCCGCCGAAGCGCCGTTTGCCTGAGGTCGGGTTCCGGTCGGAGCGCGTCAGACGCCCATGTCGGAAGTTCGAAAAAGCTGCCATCAGAATTCCACCCTTGTCGCCAATCGGGATTGTCCATAGGCCTTTTGGCCTATGCCGCTCCCGACACTGTAGGGGAAACCGATTGCAATGACATGACATACGTTCGCAACAGAAGCCCAATTTGAGGCCCTCGGAGCTATTTCGAGGCTCGCTCCACGCTCGGACCGGTGCCTTCCAGAGTCGAAGCGGGCTAGAGGGAGCTTCGACTCCCTGCCTGAACAACGGGCAGAACTCGCAACGACTTGCAGAGGAGGCCGGGCAAACTCAGGTCAGCCCCAGCGCTTCGTCACGGCAATCCCGCGAAGAACAATGCTTCGCGAGACCACCGAGTTGTTGTTCCTCAATTGCTTTGCTCGGAATGTGAAGCCCCGATGCACGTTGCCCGTCCGACGGCGGGACATCCGAACGACGCCGTCTTGTCGGACCGCGGTCCGCCGGCGTCGGGGCAGTGGCCGGCAATAGGGAATGCACATAAGACAGGAGCTGACGGAGCCCCTGATCGGTCGTCCCGCAGCCGCCCTCCGGTGGGGCGCCGGCACGACGACGCCACGTTCGCAGGGGGCGCGCGGTTCGCACCGGTCGCCATCCCTATGCTTTGGGCCTCATGCGGGGCGGGGAGAGCAGTCTGCGGAGGACCGGCCGCCGTGCCCTGATCGGCGTGGCGACGCTGCTCGTGGCCGGCGCGCTCGCGGTCGTCTCCTCGACGGCTGGCACGGGCTCCGTAGGATCGGGTTCTGCTGCGAAAGGCGCGGCCGCCGCTGCCACGACAACGCCGGCGCCCACGAACTCGTCCTACGGCATCGTCGACGCCGCCGGTGGCGTCATGACGTTCGGGGGCGCGGCGTACTCCGGCGACACGATCGGCTATCCGCTCGTCAAACCGATCGTCGGCAGCGCGGCCAATTCCGGCGGTGGCTATTGGCTCGTCGCGTCCGATGGTGGCATCTTCGCCTTCGGCGGTGCGCAGTTCTGGGGCTCGACGGGTGGCTTGTCCCTCAACAAGCCGATCGTCGGCATGGCGTCGACGCCCGGAGGCGCCGGCTACTGGCTCGTGGCGTCCGACGGCGGCATCTTCGCCTACGGCGACGCGCAGTTCTACGGATCGACCGGCTCGATCCGTCTCAACAAGCCGATCGTCGGGATGGCGGCGACGACCGACGGCGCCGGCTACTGGCTCGTGGCGTCCGACGGCGGC
>DATAYX010000537.1:0-3290 GCA_036272355.1 Acidimicrobiales bacterium | reverse complement strand
ATGCGGGCGGTCACGAGCTCGGGGATGATCGGCTCCTGGTACATCTGCTGCATCCGCGACGTCGCCTTGTCGTCGTCGAGCTCGCGGATCTCGTCGAACAACGACGTCGGGTCCTCGTAACGGGTCCAGAGCCCCTCGAGGTTCAGCACGCCCATGCCGCCGAGCCTCCCCAGCTCGATAGCCGTGGCCGGGCTCATCACCCCGTCCATCGCCGCGCCGAGCAGCGGCAGCTCGAACTTGTAGGCGTCGATCTCCCAGGAGATTTCGACGTCCTCGGGGTCCCGCGTCCGCCGGCTGGGGACGATCGCGATGTCGTCGAACCCGTAGGCCCGGCGTCCCGTCTTGAAGATGCCGATCTCGATGTCTGCCACTTGTTCGCCCTCCGGCATTCGGGTGGCCGGGACGGCTCCACCACCGCCGGCCTGTCTCTAGGACTCAATTGCGAACGCCGGGCCCGACACGCCGACGATCCTTCATCCTACTCCGCCGAGGCGTCGCCTCAGGCTCTCCGGCCACCCCGATCCGCCGCTTTTCGGCCCACCGAGCGGCTCCGTCGGACCCGTTCGGGCGGCCGGCGCGAGACTGCCCCGATGCCCGACTCCGACAGCGCGGCCGCCGTCAGCCGGGGGATGCAGAACCTCCTCGCCTGCCGGGCCGACGACCTGGCCGGCGGCGCCACCGGCATCGGCTGGAAGATCGGCTTCGACACGCCGGCGATCCAGGAGTACTTCGGGCTGAGCGACGCCGTCGTGGGCTATCTCACCGACACCCGCGTCGTGGCCGCCGGCGCCACCGTGTCGCTCGCCGGCTGGACGGCGCCTGCGGTCGAGGTCGAGCTGGCCGTCCGCGTGGATGACGACGGCGGCATCGCCGGCCTCGGGCCCGCGCTCGAGCTGGTCGACCTCGACATCTCCTTCGACGACATCGAGCCGGTGCTCGCTGCGAACATCTGTCACCGCGGCGTCGTCTTCGGGCCCGAAGTGCCCGGGGCCGACCCGCTCGCCATGGCGGCGACCGTGACCAAGGACGGCGCGGTCGTCGCCGAGGGCAAGCTCACGAAGGGGCCCGCCGCCACCATCGCCTTCGTGCGCTCGTACCTCGCCGTTCACGGCGCCGCGCTCGAAGCGGGCCAGCGCATCATCTGCGGCTCCGTCGTCCCGCCGGTCGCGGTGGCACCGGGCGACGCCCTCGACGTGTCGTTCGGACTCTTCGGCAGGCTCCGCGTCACCTTCGCGCGTTAGCGGGATCCGAATGGGTGCCCCAAGAGCGGTACGTATCGGTCAGCGTACGAAAAGGGCGGCATGGGGTCGAGCCCGTCGGGGTTGTCCAGATACCCGGGAGCGCTCCCAGCGACGCCGTCGTGCCCGTACTGCCACACGATCTGATTGGTGGCGCGGTCGATGACCACGACCCGGTGGTTGTGATCGTCATTGACGAGGATGTCGCCGTTCGGCAACGCCATACCAAGGGACGGGTGGTTCAACTCTCCCGGGCCGCTGCTCGGGTTATAGCGCCAGATCGCTTGACCGGCTTGGTTGAAGATCAGTGCCTGACCCGGTGAGGAGTAGTCGACGGTCAGGTACTGACCCGGCCCGATCTGGTTCGAGTCCGACGGGTACGCCACGAGGGGCGGACGGGCGCTCCAGTACACGTTGCCCGACGTATCGATCTCGTCCACCCAGTCGCCGTTGATCTCGGTTACGAGGTAGTGACCGTTCAGCAGCGGAAACACGCCGTTGGGACTGCCGTACTGACGTGGAGGATTGTGCACGCACGACCCCACGGTCCCCTGCTGCCAGGAGACGGCCGCGCCGCCGGTTGGGATCTCGATGAGACGGCAGTTCTTGATGTCGGCCGAGATCACCGTCCCATTGGGGAGGATCATCGCGTCATCGGGGTTCCAGACATAGCCCGGTCCTGACCCCGGGACGCCGGGATGTCCATAGCGCCAAACGATCTTGCCGGTCGCGATGTCGATCACACTGATGACGAAGTCGTCCTCCTCGGTCGCGATGATGTAGCGCCCGTCGGGTGAGAAGAACGCGTCGTCGGGGATGAGAAAGGTCTGTCCCGGATCGAGGTCACCGGGCCGCGGCCAGGACCATCGGATGTGGCCCTGCGGATCGACGATGAGCAGGCGGTTGTTCAGCTTGTCCGCGATCAGGATCGGGCCCGGGAGCACACTCGGATCAGACCCCGCGGCCAGGTAGCTCGGCGTTCCGGGCGTGACAGGAGACAAGAGTCCCTTCGTCGTCGTCGTCACGGACGAGACCGGTGCGTGGGCGGCGCGACCGGACGTGGACGCCTTTTTCTGAGTGGGATCCGACGCGAACGCGTCGACCACGATGACGGCCAGGATCACCAACACCGTGACAAGGGATGCCACAGCCAGGCGTCGCCGACGGTAGAGGGAAGCTGGATTGGCGGGGCGGGGCATCAGGTTGTCGCTTCGTACGGTATCGCTTGCGATCGTCTCGAAACGATGCGGTGGTGTCCCGTCAGAGCGCGTCCGGACCCAACAACACGACGTGCAACAGCTCGTGCAGCATGCGCGCCGTCGCACCCCAGATCAGCTCGCCTGCGACCTCGAAGAACCACACCGGGAACGAGTTGTCCTCGGATCCGGCGATGACGCGACCCGGGATGCGCCACCGTTCTTCGTGGAAGATCGCCGGGTCGGCCAGCTCCGCCAACGACACGTCGAAGATCCGTTCGACCTCGCTCGGGTTCGCCCTCAGCTGAGGACGACTCTCCACCGTGCCGAGCACCGGCAAGATGTACGACGCCGACACCATGGTCATCACCGGGTGCAGCCAGCCGACCGTCGTCACGAGGGAGGGGTCGAGGTCGACCTCTTCGAACGCCTCGCGCAGGGCGGCGGCCACGGCGTCCTCCCCTTCGTCGAGGCGTCCGCCCGGGAAGCTGACCTGACCCTGGTGCGTCCGCAGTCCGGTGGAGCGCCGGGTCAGCACGAGGCGCGTCTCCCCGTCCTCCTCGAAGAAGGCGGCCAGCACACCAGCGTTGACCTCACGCAGGGGCGCCGGCATCTCGCCGACGACCGGCGCCTCGAAGATCCCGTCCTTGCCGACCTCGCCGGGCACAGCACCCGCCTGCCCGGCCGCGTCGAGCGCGGCCAGCACCCGGTCGAGGCCGATGGAGGCCCGCCGCTCCGACGGGAGGCCGCCCCAGGGCGGTGGGCCGCCAGGCCGCCAATCGACCGGACGCGGGATCACCTGGGGCGGCACAGGCCTTGGCACAGCGCCAACTTAGGTGGCTCCGCCCGCGCGCAG
>DATAYX010000536.1:0-15400 GCA_036272355.1 Acidimicrobiales bacterium | reverse complement strand
CCCAGGGAAGTGATTCCTTACCACTGGTCAACAGGGTCTACGACGAACGGCAAAGGCAACTTCGAACTAAGGGTGGAAGGTAAGCCGACACCTCACGGCACCTCCACGATTTACGTCCAATACGGTGCAACCACCGCCTATGGGACCGCCAGCAAACCCGCCTCCTGCCTTGCGGGATTGGGGAAGTGCACGGCGACTCTCGATTTTCCTCCCAATCCGACCGTCCTGAAGCCCAACGCCCCCTACCACTTCCGGGCCGTGATCGAGAACAACCTCAACGGTCGAGCGGAGAGTCCTGACGACATCTTCATTGCGCCTGACGTCTGCAAGCGACCCCCGAGCGATGGCGCCATCTTCACCGACTGCGACCTGAAGAGCGTCGACTGGAGCGGGAAGAATGTGAGGGACGTAGTGCTCAACGGCGCCACAATGAATGACGCCAATCTCTCCGGCCTTGAGCTCTACAAGGGCAAGATGGTTCGCACCATCTTGATCGGAGCCGACCTGCAAAAGGCCATGCTGTATGCCCTCGACGCACCCGGCGTCTCTCTCAACTCCGCGAAACTCAATGGTGCGGACCTGTTCGGTCCGGCGAGTGTAGGTGCCAATCTCTCGCACGCGAAGCTCATCGACGCAAAGGCAACGAAGATCGATCTGAGAGGCGCCAACCTCCAGGATGCGTTCATGCAGGGGGCGATCCTCGTGAACGCCAACTTGCGTCACGCCGACCTCAAGGGGGCGGACCTGAGCGGCGCCGATCTCGACGGGGCAAAGCTAGAAGGTGCCACGATCGACCGCTCGACGAAACTTCCACCCTCTATCGCAAAGGCCTACTGCGGCCACACCATGTGGGACGGGCAGGAGCGCAACGGTTTGGGATGCCCACCTCCCCGTGACTGACTCCTGACTCAGCAGAGTGTCGCGATGATCGAAATGACGAAGACCCCGCCCTTGCGTTGGCCACGCGTAGATGCGCGGGCAGGTGGCACCGGCAGGAGCGTAGTCGAGCCTCCTATTTCTTGCGTGGTACCCAGCAGCACCGAGACAATGCTGAGCGCCAACTAAGTCGTGGAAAGTCACTCGGAGAGTTCGGCACCTCTGGCTGGCTCCTAACCCGCGAGCCAAGCGCACCATTCGTCAATGCCCAGCCCGGTCCGCGCGCTCGCCTGGATGATCGTCGCCGACGGGTTTACAGACTTTACGTTGGCCAGAAACCGGTCAAGGTCGAAGTCGAGGTGGGGCAGAAGATCCATCTTGTTGACGACGACGACATCGGCGGCCCGGAACATGACCGGGTACTTGAACGGCTTCTCCTCGCCTTCGGTGATCGCGTACACCATGGCGCGGGCGTGCTCACCAACCTTGAACTCGGCCGGACACACCAGGTTGCCGACATTCTCGATAATCATGAGATCGAGCTCAGCGAGCGGTAGACCGGCCATGCCGGCGCGCACCATCACCGCGTCCAGGTGACATTCGCCCCCAAAACCCGCGCTCGTATTGACCAACGAGATCGCCCTCGCGCCACAACCCGCGAGTTCGTCAGCGTCGAGACTGGTCGCGATGTCCCCCTCCAAAATGCCAATCCGGATGTCTCGCCCCAAGCGTTGCAAGGACCTCTTGAGCAGAGTCGTCTTTCCGGCGCCAGGTGATGACATGACGTTGATGGCTCGGATCCCGGCTGCAACGAGCTGCTTGCCATTCTCGTCGGCCACTCGGTCGTTCTCGGAGAGCAGATCTTCGAGGATGGCAATCCGAGTTGTGCCCGTCTCACCGTAACCCGAATGGTCGCCGACTCCGTGGGGGTGATCGTGGTCGTGACGGTGATCGTGCACCCCGCCATCGTCGTGCGCGTGCTGCGTACCATCGGTGTGCACGTGGAAGCGGCCCACGGCTAACTATCCGAGAGGTCCATGGAGACGAGCTGGAATTCGTCACCGCTGATAAGGGTCACCTCGAAGCTTTCGCATCCACTGCACGACAGTATTGGGAGATCCAGCGTCGTTCTCTGGCCACAGTTGTGACACTCAACCACGGCCGGCACGTGGTCGATTTGCAACTCCGCACCCCGATGATCGGTCGAATCCGTTACTACTTCCCAGCTGAACCGGAGGGCATCCGGCACAACCTGGCGAAGATGACCAATCTTCACCGTGACTGCCGTCACGGAGCGACCCTTTGCATTGGCTTCGATCTTGTGCAGTATCGCTTCGCAGATCGAGAGCTCGTGCACACGATCACTATGCCCACTCGGTGTGCGACGAGCGAGAGAGCCAGATACATACCCGTAGCAATTCCGACAACCCCGAAAGACTCGACAACCGACCGGGGAAGCCGAGCCCACACCCGGAGCGCTTGGAATCTACGATGATGAAGCGCGGAGCATCCCTAATGCTCCTGTTGAGATTGGTTTGGTGCGGGATGGGACTTGCGAGCAGGACCAACGAAGGCATCCTCGCACGAACCATGCAGGAAACTCTTTTGGAAACCATCGTTGACCTGTCCGATGACGCCATCCTCGTCTGCGACCAGAGCGGTCGCATTACGTCCTGGGGCGCTGCGGCAGAGCGCCTCTTCGGGCAGCCTTGTGAAAAGGCCATCGGGGAACCCCTTGCCGCCTTCTTTTCTGAGCACCTGCGAGACGAAGTGGGCACGGTGATATCACTCGTGAGGGCCGGCGAACGCATACGTCATTTCGAAACTGAGATCATGAGACCGGATGGACTACCCCTCCCGGTCTCGCTGTCACTGCGCCGGGTCAGAGTCATCGAGCCTGACGTCGCGGTCGTCGTCATCGCGCGGGATTTGACCGAACAACACCTGGCCCAAGCGACACTGGCCGAGGTTGATGCCCGCATTGAGGAAGGGGAGGCGCTGGCCCACGTGGGCAGCTGGATGTGGGACGTTCGCACCGGAGCCATCCAATGGAGCTTGGAGTTCCACCGGATCCACGGGGTCGATCCCCTCGAGTTCGACGGGACTCTCGAATCCCATCTCGAGCTGGTCCATCCGGATGATCGCGGCGACGTGAACAACGCCATGCTGGCAGCAGTCGAGTCCGGGCAGCTGTTCGATCGCATCTACCGTGTCATTTCCGCGAGCGGACTGGTCACCACTGTGTACGTACGGGCGCGTCCCACCTTCGATTCAGCTGGTCGCGCCATAGGCCTGCGCGGCATCGGACATGAGATCACCGATCGACAGCGAGCCGACAGCTCCACTTCAGTCGTTGCCGACCAGACTTCTGACCTTGGCCACGAGGTCCCCGTCGACATCGGGCGACTGGTGCCCCCCGTCGATCACTGAGGCCACCTCACGCAAGGAGCTTCCAACCTGGGCGCGTGCGGACGCCACGACATCGGCGAACTCGTCCGTGCCGAGGAGCGCGGCCACCGACCGGTTGAACTGTTCAAGCTCCTTAGCCCCCGTCTTGGCCCCCAGGAAATAGCCGATCACGAGCGCGACCAACACGTTCTTCATACGGTTGCCTCCAACTCAGCCTCCACGTGGAGGCGCACACGAATGTCGGGATAGATCCGCAGCATCAACACGGTGGGCGACGAGAGCGAGAAGTCGCGGATGTCGAACACCTGCTCTCCCGTCACCAAGATCCGGGTGGCTGAGAGCGCTTCGACGTGGACGGTACCCTCAGCTGCTCGGGTGACCCCGTGAAAGTTGACCTCGCCGGTCAGGCTGAAGCGCGACCCAGGGACACCAGCTGCACACTGTTGGAGCTTGACCGTGACGGCTGGATAGCGTCGGGCATCGATGCGACGCAAGAGTTCGGCGTCGTAGAGACGGTTGCCCGAATGGAGCGCGGTGACGTCGAAGGTGATGCTCCCCGCCGCCGCGACTTCGGTGCTGAGTACCCCGTTCACCAAGGCCGCTTCGAGGGACCCGCTGACACCAGTGGTTCCGAAACTGATCGGGCCGGCGGTGGAGCGGACGTCGATGAGGACCGCGGAGCGGTCGGGATCCAAGCGCAAGGTCTGGCGGGGGTGTGTCTCGCGAGCCATGGCACGCTCCTCGGGGCCTCCGTGCTCGGCCCCCTCACCCCTTCGCCAAGGGAGCGCGCCCTCCTCGACCTCCACCGCCATTAAGCGCCGATGCCCCGCCGAAGACACCGGCGAGACGGGCGACCACCCGGCGCCGAACGCCGCCGCCCAACCGCCCTCGACTTCAGCCAACACCGCGTCCGCCGTTCCGGTCGCCTGGTAACGACGGATAACTTGACCGAGGCGGTCGTGCTCCTCTTTGATCACCCGCATCCACAGCCGCAAGACACGTTGGCCCTCGGGCGTGATGGCGTGGACCCGCCGGGCCTGGCCGGCCGTCGGGCTCTGGTCCGTGGCGCTGACCAGACCGTCTTGTTCGAGTTGCGCCAAGGCCCGATAGATGGCGGGCCGATCGACCTGGCCAAACTGGAGCTCTTCGAGCTGGGGCGCCAAGCCGTAGCCATAGCTCGGATGCTCTGAGAGCAAGAGCAAGATCGCCGGCAGGATGAATCGGCGGGGCGGTGCCAGTTCAAACCGCGATGCCCCTTCCGCAATCGCGGCAGACGTGCTGTTTTTCATGGCGGGTGCGTCCTTCGTCGACGCAAGAATCCTTGCTCTCGCACATTGGAGTGTCAATCGCGTTTCGCGTCGAACCCGGAGGGTGCAAAAGACACTCATTTACCCGACCGGCCGCCGGCGGTATCAAGGATTTCCACGCGCTCATTGGCGCGTCCTGAGTTGGGGAGGGTCACTTGACGACCACAGAAGCACCGCCCGATGAGGCAGTCGTCCATGTTCTCTGGATCAATGCGGGATTGAGCTGTGACGGCGACTCCGTCGCACTCACTGCGGCGACCCAGCCCACGATCGAGGAAATCGCGCTCGGCGCCCTACCGGGATTGCCCAAGATCGCCGTGCACTGGCCCTTGATCGACTTCGAGTGCGGGCCGACGGGTGGCGCGGACGACTTCCTCGAGTGGTTCTTCAAGGCTGATCGAGGTGAGCTCGACCCGTTCGTGCTGGTCGTCGAGGGCTCCATCCCGAACGAGGCCATCAAGAAGGAGGGCTACTGGTGCGGCTTCGGGAACAACCCCGACACCGACCAGCCCATGACGACGAGCGACTGGTTGGACCGGCTGGCGCCCAAGGCCCTCGTCGTGCTGTGCGCCGGCACCTGCGCCTGCTACGGCGGCATCCACGCCATGGCCGGCAACCCCACTGGCGCCATGGGCGTTCCCGATTACCTCGGTTGGGGCTGGAAGTCCAAGGCGGGCATCCCGATCGTGTGCGTGCCGGGGTGCCCGACCCAACCCGACAACCTCTCAGAGACCATCTTGTATCTGCTGTACCAGGCGACCGGGCAGGCACCGATGATCCCGCTCGACGACTCGCTCCGCCCGCAATGGCTCTTCGGGGCCACGGTGCACGAGGGGTGCGACCGCGCGGGCTACTACGAGCAAGGCGACTTCGCCACGGAGTACGGCTCCCCCAAGTGCATCGTCAAACTCGGCTGCTGGGGCCCCGTCGTCAAGTGCAACGTGCCCAAGCGGGGGTGGCTCAACGGTGTCGGTGGCTGCCCCAACGTCGGTGGCATCTGCATCGGCTGCACCATGCCGGGCTTCCCCGACAAGTTCATGCCGTTCATGGACGAGCCGCCCGGTGCTCGGGTCTCGACCATCGCCAGCGGGGTGTACGGCAGCGCCATCCGGGGGCTGCGACGAATCACCCAGCACACGCTCGACGACGAGCCGAAGTGGCGTTCCCCGGGTGAACTCACCACCGGTTACAAGAAGATGTGGAGGTAGGACGATGGCGACCAAGACATTCAAAGAGGACAAGAACGGACTGACCGAGATGTCGTGGGACCCCATCACGCGCATCGTGGGGAGCCTCGGCATCTACACGAAGATCGACTTCGGGACGGGGAAGGTAGCCGAGTGTCACAGCACCTCCTCCATCTTCCGCGGCTACAGCATCTTCATGAAGGGCAAGGACCCCCGGGACGCCCACTTCATCACCAGCCGGATCTGCGGGATCTGCGGCGACAACCACGCCACTTGCTCGTGTTACACGCAGAACATGGCCTACGGGGTGCACCCGCCCGCACTGGGCGAGCAGATCTTCAACCTGGGCGAGGCGGCCGAGTACATGTTCGACCACAACATCTTCCAGGAGAACCTGGTCGGCGTGGACTACTGCGAGAAGATGGTGGCCGAGACCAACCCGGGCGTGCTCGAACAAGCCAATCGGACCGAGGCGCCGCACGCGGCCGAGCACGGGTACAAGTACATCGGCGACATCATGCGGGCGCTCAACCCGTTCTCCGGTGAGTTCTACCGCGAGGCGCTGCAGGTAAGCCGCTACACCCGGGAGATGTTCTGTCTCATGGAGGGACGCCACGTGCACCCCTCCACGTTGTACCCAGGCGGCGTCGGCACCACCGCCACGATCCAGCTCTTCACGGACTACTACACCCGGCTCATGCGCTACGTGGAGTTCATGAAGCGGGTCGTCCCGTTGCACGACGACCTCTTCGACTTCATCTACCAGGCGATGCCGGGCTACGAGGAAGTCGGCCGGCGCCGTGTCCTGCTCAATTGCTGGGGGGCCTTCCAGGACCCGGCGGTGTGCAACTTCGAGTACAAGGACATGACCAAGTGGGGACGGGCGATGGGCGTCACGCCCGGCATCGTCGTCGACGGCAAGCTGGTCACCAACGACCTCGTCGAGATCAACCTGGGCATCCGGATCCTTCTCGGTCACTCCTTCTACGACGACTGGGAGGACCAGGAGATGTTCGTCACCAAGGACCCCCTGGGCAACCCGGTCGACCGGCGCCACCCCTGGAACCAGCACACCAACCCCGAACCCGCCAAGCGGGACTTCGACGGCAACTACAGCTGGGTCATGTCGCCTCGTTGGTTCGACGGCACCGATCACCTGGCCCTGGACACGGGCGGCGGGCCGATCGCCCGGCTGTGGTCGACGGCGCTGTCGGGGCTCGTCAACACCGACCACCTGAAGGCCACGGGCGACAGCGTGCAGATCCACCTCCCCAAGACGGCCCTGAAGGGCCCGGTCGACCTCGAGTGGAAGATCCCGCAGTGGTCCAATGCCATCGAGCGGAACCGGGCCCGGACCTACTTCCAGGCCTATGCCGCCGCGGCGGCGCTCGATTTCATTGAGCTCGCCCTGGCCGACGTCCGGGCCGGCAAGACCGATACCTGGACCCCGTTCGAGGTCCCCGACGAGGCAATCGGGTGCGGCTTCACCGAAGCGGTGCGGGGAGTCCTCTCGCACCACATGGTGATCCGGGGCGGCAAGATCGCCAACTACCACCCGTACCCACCGACGCCTTGGAACGCCAACCCCCGCGACTCCTTCGGGACGCCCGGGCCCTACGAGGACGCGGTGCAGAACACCCCGATCTTCGAGGAGAACAGCCGCGAGAATTTCAAGGGCATCGACATCATGCGAGCGGTGCGGAGCTTCGACCCGTGCCTGCCCTGCGGGGTGCACATGTATCTCGGCAAGGGCAAGGTGCTCAAGAAGATGCACAGCCCCACGCAGGTGGCCAACCCGGGCGATCTGGCCTTCTGAGCCGGCGATGCCCGAACCCCAGAACCTCCGGGCGACCGGGGACCGCATCGAACAGGCACTCGCCGAGTTGGAGACCCGGGCCGATCCGCGCACGCTCGGCTTGGCCGAGGAGCTGTTGCGCTTGGTCTCCGAGCTCTACGGGGCCGGGTTCGCCCGGGTCATCGAGCTCGTCGCCGAACGCGACGAAGCCATGGTCGAACTTCTGGCCGCCGACGAACTGGTGGGCAGCCTCCTGTTGGTGCAGGGCTTGCATCCCACGTCGCTCGACACCCGGGTCGAGGGAGCCTTGGAGTCGGTCCGCCCCTTCCTGGCCCAGCACGGGGGCGACGTCGAGCTGCTCGGCATCGACGACGAGCTGGGCGCCGTCAAGCTCCGCCTCCTCGGGAGCTGCGACGGCTGCCCTTCCTCCGCGTCCACGCTGCAAGGTGCGGTCGAGACCGCCATTGTCGACGCGGCGCCCGAAATCACGCGCATCGTGGTGGAGGAGTCGCCGAAGGACCCGATCGTCTCACCCGTCTTGTTGGGCACCAAGCCGCGCTACGTCGAGTGCCCATCGGAGGTCGCGCTGGGGTGAGCCAGCCACTGGAGGTGCTGCAGCGGATCCGGGAGACCACACCGCGCGCGCTGCCCATCCCCGGTGAGAAGTGCGAGCTCTGCGCCGAGGCGATTCCGCTCGACCACGGCCACATGGTCGACCTCGAGGCACGGTCGCTCCTGTGTGTCTGCCGCGGCTGCTACCTCCTCTTCGTCTCCGAGGGGGCCGGTGGCGCGCACTTCCGCAGCGTGCCGGACCGCTATCTCGCCTTTCCCGATCTCGCCTTCTCGCCGGAGCAGTGGGACCGCCTGCAGATCCCGGTGAGCGTGGCCTTCTTCTTCCTCAACTCCTCCCTCGACCGCCTGGCCGCCTTCTACCCGGGGCCGGCCGGAGCGACGGAGTCCGAGCTGCCGCTCGACACCTGGGCCCGGGTCGTCGAAGACAATCCCGGTCTGGCCACCATGCAGCCGGACGTCGAGGGCTTCTTGGTCAGGTCCAACCCGCGCCAGAGCGCCCTGGAGTGCTTCATCGTGCCGATCGACGCCTGCTACGAGCTGGTCGGGCACCTCCGTCGACTGTGGCGGGGCTTCGACGGGGGCAAGGAGGCCAACGCCAAGCTGGACGAATTCTTCGACGACGTCCGGGCGCGTGCGCTATGACCGCGCTCAATTTCGAGGTTGTCGGGGCGCGGGCCGCGCCGTACGCGGCCGAGCCGACGCTGATGCTGGAGGTCCGGGTCACCGAGGCGGACTACGCCTCGATTCACGCCGTCGCGTTGCGCTGCCAGATCCGGATTGAGCCGCAGCGCCGCCAGTACACCAAGGAAGAGGAACAGCTCCTCTACGAGATGTTCGGCGCCACCCCCCAGTGGGGCGACTCCCTCCGCCCGTTCCTGTGGACCCACGTGTCCACCATGCTGGGGATGTTCGACGGCACGACCACGTTCGACCTCCCGATCGCCTGCACCTATGACTTCGAAGTCGCCGGCGCCAAGTACCTGCACGCGCTGGGTGACGGGGAGATCCCGCTGGTCCTGTTGTTCTCCGGCACCGTCTACACCCGCGGCACCACCGGGTTTGCGGCGGAGGCCCTGTCCTGGGCGTCCGAAGCTTCCTTCCGCCTGCCCGTCTCGGTCTACCGCGAGACGATGGACCACTTCTTTCCGAACGCCGCCTGGATCCGCGTCCAACGCGACACGCTGAGCTCGCTGCAGCGATTTCGCGCCGAGCGGGGACTGCCGACGTGGGACCAGGCCTTCGAGCGGCTCCTCAAGGAAGCGGGCGAGGAGGGCGGGTGAGCGACGCCTTTGTCGATCGCTTCGCCACGGCACGCTCCGTCGCTGACGCCGTGCTGTACGAGGGCTACGTCCTCTACCCCTACCGCGCCTCCTCACGGAAGAACCAGGCGCGTTTCCAGTGGGGCGTCCTGATGCCGAAGGCATTCAGCGAAGCCGACGGGTCGGAGCGCTGGGCCGCCCGGACGGAGTGCCTCGTGGATCCCGGCGGAGCGCCGGCGGTCTCGGTGCGGCTCCGCTTCCTCCAGACGCAACATCGCATCGTGGAAGAACGCATCGAGGGGGGCCACGATGCGTTCGCCGAGGTGGGCCGCCTCGAGGTCGACGGCACCCTCCACGTCCCCTGGGACGAGGCGATCGAGCACGTGATCGACCTCGATCCCATAGCGCTGGGCCTGACCACGGAGACTGCGTGCGAGACCACGTTCGAAATCGAGGGCGGCCAGGACAGCGAGCTGATCCGCACCGCCGCCGGCGCCACGGTGGGTCGATTCGTCCGCCGGTGCGAGCCGCTGCGGGGTCGCATCGCCGTCAACGCCGGTCCGCTCGCCACCGACAACCCCTACATGAAGGTGTCGATCGACGTGGAGAACACGACCCCCTGGACGGGGGCGAGCACGCGACGCGATGACGCCATCGGCCACAGCCTGGTCGCCGTGCACATGATGCTGGCCGTCGACGACGGGCGTTTCGTCTCGTTGCTCGATCCACCCGCCGAGGCCCAGGAGGCGGTTCGATCATGCCGCAGCAGCGGGACGTACCCGGTCCTCGTCGGTGGCGAGGACGTCGTGCTCTCGTCGCCGATCATCCTTTACGACCACCCCGAGGTCGCACCCCAGAGCCCAGGCGACCTCTACGACTCCCTCGAGATCGATGAGATCCTGGCTCTGCGCGTCATGACCTTGACCGACGAGGAGAAGGCCGAGGCCCGCGGCACGGATCCCCGGGCAGCCGCCGTCATTGACCGCTGCGACAACATGTCGGCCGAAACGCTCAGCCAGCTCCACGGCCAGATGCGCCACATCGACCCCGGGGTTCCCACCTTTTCCGGCGACGCGAGCAATCAGATCCCCTGGTGGGATCCCGCCGCCGACGCCGCCGTGGACCCTTGGAACGACAGCGTGTGGATAGGCCACACCGAGGTCACGAAGGGGTGCGCGGTCCGGCTCCATCCTTCCCAGCGGGCAGACGCGCAGGACATGTTCTTCGAGGGGCTGACCGCGACGGTGGCCGGGGTGTTCGCGGACGTGGACGGGGAGACCCATGTGGCGGTGAGCGTCGACGACGACCCCGCCACCGCGGAGCTCGCGTGGCAAGGCCGCTACCTCTTCTTCCGACCCGACGAGGTGGAGCCGCTGGCCGACCAGGAAACGTCCCGATGAGCGGCCGCGTGCTGATCGCCGGGATCGGGAACATCTTCCAGACCGACGACGCCTTCGGCGTCGAAGTGGCCGGGCGTCTGGTCGACCATCCGCTGCCCGACCATGTGCGCGTCGAGGACTTCGGCATTCGGGGCGTCCACCTGGCCTATGAGCTCCTCGAGGGCTATGACACCCTCATCGTCATCGATGCCGTTCCGATGGGAGAGCCGCCGGGCACCTTGGTCGTCATGGAGCCCGAGCTCGGGGCGCGTCCGACGAGTTCAGACCCCGACGATCCCGCTCTCGACGCCCACACCATGAGCCCGGACGTGGTCCTGGCCACGCTGGAACGCCTGGGGGGGTCCGTGCGCCGGATCTTCATCGTCGGCTGTCAGCCGGCCGACCTGCGAGAAGGCATGGGCCTCACCCCCGCCGTGGAGGCCACCGTCGGCGCGGCCACCAACCTCTGTCTCGAACTGCTCACCGACGTCGCACCCATTGGAAAGGGGATGCCCGCATGATCCGTCGTCTCGTCGCCTCGCTGATCCTGGCCGGAATCACTGCCCTGGTGATCAAGTCGCTCCCCGACATCGCCCGCTACATCAAGATGCGGGAGATGTAATGCAAGTCGTGGGCTACGTGTTCCTTGGCTTGATCGCGGTCGGCATCTTGGTCGGCCTTGTGTTTGTGCTGGCTTCACTGCCCGACATCGCGCGGTACCGCAAGATCCGGCGGATGTAGCGAGCGTGACGCGCTTCACGATTGCGCCTGGGCGCTCGCGGGTGTGGATCGAAGCCCGCTCCAACGTGCACCCGATTCACTCGGAGACCGATGGGGTTGAGGGTTTCATCGAGCTCACCCTCAACCCGGAAGGGGATATCGACCTCTCCAGCAAGCCGACCGGGACCCTCTCACTCGCGGTCAGTCGCCTGTCGTCGGGCAACCGCATGGAGGACCGGGAGATGCAGAAGAGGATCGACGGCCGCCGGTACCCGACCATTGAAGGGACGCTGGACTCCGTGGTGCCCGACGGGGCCAATGGGAGTTACCGCGTGAGTGGTGACGTCTCGTTCCGGGGCGTCTCGCGCCGTCACGAGGATCTCATGCAGATCCGCGGCCTCGACGCCCACACTGTGCAATTGGACGGCTCCTCCCATTTCAACATCACGGACTTCGGCATGGACCCACCACGCGTGCTGATGCTGAAGGTCGAACCGGAGGTCAACGTGCGCGTTGAACTCATCGCCGTGTCCGAGGAGGGGGGGTAGTCACATGTGTCTGGGCATACCGGGACAGATCGTGGAGCGCTCGAAGGTGAACGAGCACCTGGCCAAGGCCGAGGTCTCCGGCGTCGTCCGCATCATCAACGTCGGGTTGCTTGAGGAGGAGAACCTCGAGCCCGGTGACTGGGTGCTGATCCACGTCGGTTTCGCCATGTCGAAGATCGACGAGACGGAGGCCGACCTGGCGTTGGCCTCGCTGCAGCTGATGGGTCGGGCCTACGACGAGGAGCTCGAGTCGTTCTGGAACTCACAGATTGCCAATGAGCCAGTGGGAGGAACCTGACATGGGAGTCGTGATCGGAGTCTTGGTGGGCTACGCGCTCGGGAGCCGGGCGGGCAGCGGCTCGTGGGCCGAGCTCGAGGAGGCCTGGAACACCATCACGTCGTCAGAGGAGGTGCGCGATCTCGTCGCGGGCGGCCTCTCCATGGCCAAGGACATCGTGACCCGGCGCGCCGACTTCGTCGCCGGACTTCTCGGGCTCGACGACGAGCTGGAGAAGCTGCGTCAGGCGGCGTAGGCACCGATGCGATTCGTCGACGAGTACAGGGACCCCCGAGCGGCCAGGGCGCTCGTCGCCCAGATCACGGCGCTGGCCGGCGACGACAGCTTCAAATTCATGGAGGTGTGCGGCGGCCATACCCACACCATCTACCGCCACGGCATCGAACACATTCTGCCGGCGAACGTCGAGTTGGTGCACGGCCCCGGCTGCCCGGTCTGCGTCATTCCCATGGGCCGGGTGGACGACGCCATCGCCGTCGCCAAGGAGTCCGGCGTCATCTTCACGTCCTTCGGCGACATGATGCGGGTGCCGGGAAGCAACGGCAACCTGCTGCGGGCGAAGGCGGAGGGGGCAGACGTCCGCTTCGTCTACTCGCCGCTCGACGCCCTGCAGATCGCGGTAGAGAACCCCGAGCGCCACGTGGTGTTCTTCGCCGTCGGGTTCGAGACGACGGCGCCGTCGACCGCGTTGACCGTGTTGGCGGCCCAAGAGCGTGGCGTCCCCAACTTCACCGTGTTCTCCAACCACGTGACCATCGTCCCGCCCCTGCGGGCCATCCTCGAGTCCCCCGACCTGCGGCTGAACGGCTTCCTGGGCCCGGGTCACGTCTCGACTGTGGTGGGCCAGCGGCCGTACCGCTTCGTCCCCGCCGAGTACGGGCTTCCGCTCGTCACCGCGGGCTTCGAGCCCCTCGACATCCTCCATGCCATCGCCATGTTGCTCATCCAGATCCGCGAGGGCAGGTGTGAGGTCGAGAACCAGTACGCCCGGATCGTGCGGGAAGAGGGCAACCCGCGCGCGCTGGCCGTGCTCGGGCAGGTCTTCGAGCTGCGGCCCCACTTCGAATGGCGGGGGTTGGGCTTCATTTCGCACAGCGGCCTCATGCTGCGGCCCGAATTCGCGGCGTTCGACGCCGAGCTCAAGTTCCAGGTTCCCGGGGTACGGGTCGCCGACCCCAAGGCGTGCCAATGCGGCGAGGTCCTCAAGGGCGTGATCAAGCCGTGGGAGTGCAAGGTCTTCGGGACGGCCTGTACGCCGGAGACACCGATCGGGACGTGCATGGTCTCCTCGGAGGGGGCGTGCGCGGCGTACTACAACTTCGGACGGATGCACCGTGAGGTCGCCGTGACACTGGGACGGCGCAGCCAACTCACCGCATGACCGCCGTGACCACTCCGGATGCTGTGGTGCGCCATCGCATCCGAGTGGTCGGAGTCGTCCAGGGCGTGGGCTTTCGCCCGTTCGTCCATCGCTTGGCCACCGAGCTCGGCCTGACCGGACACGTGGGCAACGACGCGCAGGGAGTGTTCGTCGAGGTGCAGGGGCCCGCGGCAACGGTCGAGCTGTTGCGCCGGCGGCTGGCCCGTGACGCCCCGCCGCTGGCCCGCATTTTCCAACTGGAGACCTCGGTGCTGGCCGTGCGTCCCGACGAGGAGTTTCACATCGTGCCAAGCCGCGACGGCGGCGCAGTGAGCACCTACGTCTCTCCGGACATCGGGGTCTGCGCTGCCTGCCTGCAGGAGCTCTTCGATCCGTCCGACCACCGCTATCGCTACCCCTTCATCAACTGCACGAACTGCGGTCCCCGGTTCACCATCACGATGCGTCTGCCGTACGACCGGCCCAACACCACCATGTCCGAATTCGAGCTCTGCGAGTGGTGCCAAGGGCAGTACGACGACCCGGCCGACCGTCGCTTCCACGCCCAACCCGTGGCCTGCGCAGCGTGTGGTCCCCGCCTGTGGTTCGACGGTCCCGGCGGTACCGTCGACGGCACGGACGCCGCCCTGGCCGCGGCGCAACACGCCCTGGCTGACGGTCAGGTCCTCGCCGTCAAGGGGGTGGGCGGGTTTCATCTGGCCTGTGACGCCGCCTCTGACGAGGTCCTGGCCCGGCTGCGGGAGCGCAAGCGCCGCATGCACAAGCCGTTCGCCGTCATGGTGCGCGACCTGGACGTGGCCGCCGAGCTGGCCCACGTCGATCCCGACGAGGCGCGCCTCCTCCTGAGCCCGCAGCGACCGATCGTGCTCCTGCGGAAGAAGGACACCGCAGTCGTTGCCGCTGCCGTGGCCCCACACAACCCGCGGCTCGGCATCCTGCTCCCCTACACACCGCTTCACCACCTCCTCTTCGCCTCCGTGCCGCAGCACAGCTCTCCCGTACCTCGGGTGCTGGTCATGACGAGCGGGAACCTGACGGACGAGCCCATCTGCTTCGCGGACGACGACGCCCGACAGCGTCTCGGTGCGATCGCGGACGGCTGGCTGGTCCACGACCGTCACATCCACGTCCCGTGCGACGATTCGGTGGTCCAGGTCGATGAGGGACTGGAGTTGCCGCTCCGACGATCCCGGGGCTACGCCCCGCTCCCGGTGCGGCTCCCCTTCGCCGCGCCAGCCACCTTGGCCACCGGGGGCGAGCTCAAGACGACCTTCTGCCTGGCTGGAGGTCGCGACGCCTTCTTGAGCCAGCACATCGGCGACATGGGCAGCCTGGAGACACTGGCGGCCTTCGAGCGCTCGACGCAACAGTTTCGTGGGCTCTACCAGATCGAGCCGGAGCAGACGGCGGCCGACCTGCATCCTGGCTACCAGACCCGGACTTGGGCCGAAGCAGCGTCCGGCGACCGGGTCGTGCTGGTCCAGCATCATCACGCGCACCTCGCGTCACTGATGGCGGAACACGGCCTGGGGGCCGACGAGCAGGTGATCGGGTTCGCCTTCGACGGCACCGGGTTCGGGACCGACGGCTCCATCTGGGGCGGCGAGGTCATGGTGGCCGGTTACGGCAACTTCGAGCGGGTGAGCCACCTGCGGACGACACCCCTCC
>DATAYX010000535.1:0-3608 GCA_036272355.1 Acidimicrobiales bacterium | reverse complement strand
TACCACTACGCCTTCCGGGTCACCCGCAACGCCGACCTGGCCCTCGAAGAGGACGAGGCCGACGACCTCCTTGTCGCCATCGAGATGGAGCTCCGCCGCCGGCGCTTCGGTAAGGCGCTCCGGCTCGAGGTCGAGGCCGGCATGAGCGACGAGTGCATCGACCTCCTCGCGACCGAGCTCGAGGTCAGCCGCGACGGCGTCTTCCGCGTCGGCGCCCCCCTCGACCTCAGCGGGCTGTGGAGCGTCTACGCGCTCGACCGCCCCGACCTCCACGCCGAGAGCTGGACGCCGATGACGCCGCCCCGCCTCGCCTCGGCCGCGCACGATCCGAACGAGTTCTTCGCCATGCTCCGAGAGCGCGACGTGCTGGTCCACCACCCCTACGACTCCTTCGCCACGTCCGTCGAGGCCTTCGTCGCGCAGGCGGCGGACGACCCGGCGGTCCTCGGCATCAAGCAGACCCTGTACCGCACCGGCTTCGACAGCCCGATCGTCCAGGCCCTCATCCAAGCGGCCGAGAACGGCAAGCAGGTCGCCGCCATCGTCGAGCTGAAGGCCCGCTTCGACGAGGAGGCGAACATCGGATGGGCCCGCGCGCTCGAAGAGGTGGGCGTCCACGTCGTCTACGGCATCGTCGGCCTCAAGACCCACTCGAAGACGGCGCTCGTGCTGCGCCGTGAGGAGGACGGCGTCCGGCCCTACTGCCACGTGGGCACCGGCAACTACAACTCGAAGACCGCCCGCATCTATGAGGACCTCGGCCTCATGACCTCGGATCCGGTCATCGGCGCCGACGTCGGCGCGCTGTTCAACTACCTGACCGGCTTCTCCAAGCACGCCGACTATCGCGAGATCCTCGTGTCGCCCGTCACGGTCCGCAAGCGCATCATCGCCATGATCGAGGAGCAGACCGACGCCGGCCCCGCCGGCCGCATCGTGATGAAGGTCAACGGTCTCACCGACGCCGCCATGATCGATGCCCTCTACCGGGCCTCGGGCGCCGGTGTGCAGGTCGACCTCGCGGTGCGCGGCCTGTGCCGACTTCGCCCCGGCATCCCCGAGCTCTCCGAGAACATCCGCGTCCGTTCCATCGTCGGCAGCTTCCTCGAGCATTCGCGGATCTACCGCTTCGGTGGCCCCCCCGTCGACCCGGCGGCCGGGCCCGGTCTGCCTCTCAAGATCTTCATCGGCTCCGCGGACCTGATGGGCCGCAACCTCGACCGTCGCATCGAGGTCGTCGTGCCGGTCCACGACCCCGAGCTCCAGGGGCGGCTCTTCGAGGTGCTCGACCTCGTGTTCGCGGACGACACCAACGCCTGGGAGCTGGGCTCCGACCGGCGCTGGCGCCGCGTCCCCAACACGCACGGCATCAGTTCACAGGACCGCCTCAAGGAGCTCGCCCGCGAGCGGGCCCGTCGCCAACGCGAGTCCGAGATGCGCGTCGTCGGTGACACCGAGGACGCCAAGCCCCCGTTGTCGCCGTCGGCCGACTGACGCCGGCACTGGGGGGTTCGCAGTGCCAACCGACGACCGGAGCGCACTGCTGGTCGAATACCGAACTGCGTGCGACGCCTTCGCAGGCGCGCTCCGTGTGGTGGGCGATCGCTGGGACGCCCCGACGCCGGCCAAGGAGGGGAACGCAGGCGAGGTGGCTGACCACGTCTTCGGGTTCCACGAGTCGCTCTTGCTGCGCCCGCTCGCGGTCATGCCCGACACCCAGGGGGTGGAGCGAGCGGAGCGGTGGGACGCCATCATCGGCACACTCTTCCCCGCGCTCGAGGAACCCTCGGCGCTCGACGGACGCGAACTCCTCGTCGGCGTCCTGGCGACCGACGTCCTCGTCCACAGCTGGGATCTCTGCCGCGCCGCGGATGTGATGGTGACCCTCGACCCTGTGCTCTGCCGGACGGGTTACGAGCGCGCCCTGGCGAACAGGGCTGTCTTGGAGGAGGCCGGCGCGATCGAACGGCACAACGCGGTGGCCGACGATGCACCGATCGAGGAGCGCTTGCTGGGCCTTTTCGGCCGGAACCCGGATTGGTGCTACCCGGCGTCCTGAGGCACAGCTACCCGGTGTCTTTGGCGCGAAATGTGCATTGTCGGCACAGCGCACCGGTACGATCCAGCGACATGGCGAGCACTCTGGCTCTCCGGATGCGCGGGACCGCAGCGAACCGTGGCTGGGGCTGGCCGGCGCTGGCCGGAGCGTTGGCGGTCGTCGGTGTCACTGTCCTCGCCATCGTCCACCAGCAGATCGACCTGAGCACGTACCTGCTGGGCGGGCAGCACGCCTGGTCGAGCAACTTGTTCTCGGTCACCTTGCACAAGGACGGTCTCGGGTTCACCTACCCGCCCTTCTCCGCACTGCTCTTCGCGCCCGGCGCCCACGCGCCCTTGGTGGTGGCAGAGGTCGCCTTCTCGTTGCTCAACCTGGCGGCGGTCTTCGCCCTCATCGCGGTGTCGCTGCGCGCCGTGTGCGACCAGCTCGACAAGCGCACCATCCTGTGGTGGGCGCTGGTGTTGTTGATCCCGGTCGTGTTGCTCGACCCCGTCCGTCAGACCTTCCTGCTCGGCCAGGTCAACATCCTCCTGGCCCTCATGGTCGTGGCCGACCTGACGCTGGACCTGCCACTGCCACGGGGGATCCTCGTGGGCCTGGCGGCGGCGATCAAGGTGACGCCGATCATCTTCATCCCCTACCTCCTGCTCACGCGCCAGGGCCGCTCCGGCGTCCGGGCGGCGGTCACGTTCTGCGCCGCCGCACTCCTCGCTGCCGCCGTCAACTCCTCGACCTCGTGGGCCTACTGGACCCATTACATCCATGACCCCCAGCGCGCCGGCATGCTCTCGTGGATCGGCAACCAGGGCGTCCTGGGCGCGTTCGAGCGCATGGTCGGCCATACCGTCAGCACGCCGGTCACGTTCGGGATCGTGCTGTCGGTGGCCGCCGTCGGCCTGGCCGTCGCCGCGGCCGCGTACCGCCGCTCGTCGCCGCTCTTGGGACTCCTCGTCGTGGCCGCGACCGAGTCGCTGGCCAGCCCGGTGTCGTGGTCGCACCATTTCATCTGGGTGGTGCTGCTCATCGCCTGGCTCGCACTTGCGCCCGACCGGCCGCGCTACGGCGAGTGGCTCGCGCTCGGTGTGGCGGTGCTCTTCTGGGCCGCGCCACCATGGTGGGCGCCGCACGGTCCGGGGATCATCTTCGCGGGCCGCGGGTGGCTGATCCCGCTCTCGGACGCCTATGTGCTGCTCTTCATCGGATTGGTGGTGGGCGCCGGAGTCCGGGTGTTCCGGGCGCCGGTGGGCCGGCCTGCGTTCCGCCGTCGCGGCAGCGTCGCCCCATCCGGCGCCGGTTCCTGATCACGCCGGCTCGCCGGCCAGGACCAGCATCTGCGCGGCGCGATCGACGCGACTGGCGCGTCCGCGTTTGGAGCGGGCGACCCTCCACCCCGTGACGACGTAGAGCTTTTCGGGGTCGTCGGGGCGGTACTCGCTCTGCCGGGGCTCGCCGATGGCCCGGAAGAAGACTTCCCTGGCCCGGTACCACGCGGACAGCAGGTCCTGCGGTTCGGGTGCCACGAAGAAGGTGGCGACGAAGACGGAGCCGG
>DATAYX010000534.1:0-1759 GCA_036272355.1 Acidimicrobiales bacterium | reverse complement strand
ATGGGGGCTGACCTTCTCCTCGAGGCCGACCCGGGCGGCGTACTTCTTCACCACGCCGAAGGCGCCCACCCGGGTGAGCCGGCCTCCCCGGGCGTTCAGGAAGACGGCCTCGGCGTCGCTGCGTCGCCGCCACTTCTTGGGCACGAAGAGCGGCCGCCCTTCCCCAGACAGCCAGTCGGCGAGGGCCAGCCGGGCCAGCTGGCCGAGCGGGACGACGCGTTCCTTGTCCCCTTTTCCGAGCACGCGCACGAGGGGCATCCCGCGACCGCGCTCGTCGACGGCGTCGGCCACGTCGCCGAGGTTGAGCCCGACCACCTCGCTCACCCGCGCCCCCGTCCCGTAGAGCACCTCGAGCAGTGCGCGGTCCCGCAGCACGGCCGGTCCCGTCCCCACGACCGCACCGAGAAGCCGCTCGGTCTCCTCTTCGCTGAGCGCCTTGGGCAGCAGGTCGGAGACCGAGACCGACGGCAGGTCCGCAGCAGGGTCGTCGTCGCGCCGGCCCTCTTCGACCAGGAAGCGGTAGAAGCCCCGGATGCTGGAGTGGGCGCGCGCCACGGAGGCCTTGCTGTGCGACGCCCGCAACGACGCCAGATATGCCGCCACGTCGGACGCGGATGCCGTGTCCATGTCGCGCCGCCCCGCCTCCCCCAGGGCAAGACCGAACGCCGTCAGGTCACGACGGTACGCGGCCAACGTCCGCGGCGAACGCCCCCGCTCGACCTCGAGCCACGACAGGTACTCCTCCGCCGACCGCGACCGCGCCCCAGACCCTGACAGCGGCGGCACCGATGCATTCACGGCAGCCGTCCCGATGACGTCAATCGTTCACGCGCCATGAACAGCCCGAGCACGGTGGTCTCGTCCTTCAGCGTCCCGTCCGCCACCAACGAGTCCAGGTCGCGCAACGCGATCCGCTCCACCGTCATGAACCCCTCCTCGATCCCGTCGGGGCGGCTGTCCACGGGGGTCAGTCCGGTGGCGAGGAAGATCGTCGTGTGCTGGTCGCTCACGCCAGGCGTGTTCCACGTGCCGATCAGCCGCTCGTAGCGAGCCGCCTCGAGACCCGCCTCCTCGGCCAGCTCGCGCCGCGCCGTGGCCTCCTCGGACTCGTCGTCCTTGTCGCGGGTGCCGGCGACGATCTCGAGGACCATGGTGTCGACGGCGGCGCGGTACTGGCGCACGAGAGTCACGGTTCCGTCGTCATGGGCCGGCACGACCGTGACGGCCCCGGGGTGACGGACGACGACGCGCTCGAACGGGTTGCCGTCCGGATCGACGAGGTGCAAGCGGTCGACCTTGAACAGCCACGCCTTCAGGAGCTCCTCTTCCGAGACGCGGCGGAAGCCCGGGTCCGGCGCCCCCACCGGATCAGGTGACGGCGTCGAGATCGAGCAGGTGCGGCTCGCGACCGTCCGCCCGCTCCAGCGCCGCCCCGACCAGCTCGCGGAAGAGCGGGTGCGCCCGGTCCGGCCGGCTCTTGAACTCCGGGTGCGCCTGCGTGGCCACCCAGTAGGGGTGGTCCTCCATCTCGACGAACTCGACCAGGCGTCCGTCGGGCGAGTGGCCCGAGCAGACGAGGCCCACCGCCTCGAGACGGGACTTGTACTTGTTGTTGAACTCGAAGCGGTGGCGGTGGCGCTCGGTGACGCCCAGGGAGTCATAAGCCTTGGCCACGGTGGACCCCGGGAGCAGCACCGCCTGGTACGAGCCGAGCCGCATGGTGCCGCCCTTCTCGGTGACCTCCGCCTGGTCCGGCATC
>DATAYX010000533.1:0-3606 GCA_036272355.1 Acidimicrobiales bacterium | reverse complement strand
ATGGGCGAACGGGTTGCGGGCGTCGGGGTAGACGGCGTCCATGGCCGCCTCCCCGGCCGCCAGGTGATCGGGATGGCTCGCGTAGATGAACTCCAAATTGCGTTCCGGCGACTGGGTGACGACGCGCTCGGGCCGAACCTGCCTGATGACCCGGCTGATGTCGCGCCGCAGGTCGAGGGTCGGCTCCACTCGGCCGTCGGGATGACCGAGGAAGCGCACATCACTCACGCCGACGACCGCAGCCGCGGCACGCTGCTCGTCCTGCCGCAGCGAAGCCATCTCGGCCCGTGACATCGAGCGGTCAGAACCCCCTGCCTCGCCGTTGGTCACGATGCAATAGGTCACCTCGAGGCCGGCATCGGTGAATGCCGCGATGGTGCCCGCCGAGCCGAAGTCGACGTCGTCAGGGTGCGCGGTCACAACCAGCACCCGCCGCACCCCGTCCTCGGGGGACCACTGTGCGATGGCGGCGCTGCTCGCGTCGCTCTCGCTCAGAGCACGCTCTCTTCGGGCTTCGGCATCCAGGCGGCGAGGTCGGCGAGCCGAGGGTCGTTCGAGAACATCTCGACGATCGGAATCCGCAGCCCGAGCCTGCGCTGGATCACCTCCATCTCGACGAGCTGATTCCACAAGGAAAGGCTCACGACGACGCCGGCACGACCCGCCCGCGCGGTACGGCCGGACCGGTGCAGGTAGGCCTTGTGGTCTTCGGGTGGGTCGAAGTGGATCACCCCGTCCACGGCTTCGATGTGGAGGCCTCGCGCGGCGACGTCGGTAGCGACCAGCACCGGCAGCTTGCCGCTGGAAAACTCGGCCAACGCCTTCTCGCGGCTGGTCTGGCGCAGGTCGCCGTGGATGGCGGCCGCGCGGATGCCCTCCTTGCCGAGGTTCTCGACCAGGCGATCCGCACCGCGCTTGGTCCGAACAAAGAGAAGCGACTTCTCCTGGTTGCGGCAGATCGCCGCAGCGACCTTGACCTTGTCCATCTGGTGCACCTGGAGGAAGCGGTGCTCCATGAGGGTGACGGTCTGGGTGGACGACGCCACCTCGTGGAAAACCGGGTCGGTGAGGTAGCGCTTGACCAGGCGGTCCACCGCGCCGTCGAGGGTCGCCGAGAACAAGAGCGTCTGGTGCGCCTGGTCGAGCCGCCGCAGCACCCACTCGACCTGGGGCATGAAGCCCATGTCGGCCATGCGGTCCGCCTCGTCGAGGACGAGGGTTTCGAGCTCGTCCACCGCTACTTCGCCCCGGTCACCGAGGTCGATCAGGCGGCCCGGTGTCGCGATGACCAGGTCGACGCCTTTTCGCAGCTTGGCCACCTGGCGGTCGATGTCCGCTCCGCCATAGACGGCGACGGCGCGCAGACCCAGCTTTCGGGCGAGCGGGGACAGGACGTCGTACACCTGGACAGCCAGCTCGCGGGTCGGTAACAACACCAGGGCCAACGGCCTGGCCGGCCGTGGGGCCTGGCGGGAGCCCTGAGCATCCCGTGTGGCCTTGGCCCGTTGCAGCAACGGCACCCCGAAGGCCAGCGTCTTGCCCGAGCCCGTCTTGGCCTTGCCACAGACATCCCGTCCTGCCAGCGCGTCGGCAACGGTGAGGGCCTGAATTGGGAAAGCGCTGACGATGCCCTCATCAGCCAGCGCTTTGGTCAGTTCTTCCGAGACGCCGAGGGACTCGAAGGTCCTGGCTGTCTCGTATGTGTCGTCGCCCGGAGCGTCGGTACCTCCGGATGGTGTGCCGGCATGCGCGCCGGTCAACGCCTCTACGGTCATGGACCCTCTCTGTGATTTCCGGCGGGACCGTGCGCCTGCCACAGGAGTGAGAATCGGCCCCGACTCGCCGGCCCCTGCCGACGGTCGCAGTCCCCATTGTACCAGCCCAGACCAGGTATCCCGCGGCATGCTGTGCCAAAGTGATCGCTCCGACGAGCCGAGGAGGACCCCGACGATGCCCAAACTCGAGGCGGGAGCCACCGCCCCAGCGTTCACCCTGCCTGACCAGGAAGGAAAGCCCGTGAAGCTTTCCGACTTCAAGGGTCAGCGGGTCATCGTCTACTTCTATCCGGCCGATGACACGCCCGGCTGCACCAAGGAGGCGTGTCAGTTCAACGACAACCTCAAGACCTTCGAGAAGGCGGGCGTGGCCGTGCTCGGGATCTCACCGGACAAGGCCGAGAAGCACGTCAAGTTCCGCACGAAGTACAAGCTCAAGTTTCCGCTCCTCACCGACACCGACAAGAAGGTGATGGAGAAGTACGGGGCCTGGGGCGAGAAGACGATGTATGGGAAGAAGACCGTCGGCACCATCCGCTCTACCTTCCTCGTCGGTTCGAACGGCAAGGTGCAACGGGCCTGGTACCACGTGAAGGCCGACGGGCATGCAGCCAAGGTCCTCGAAGAGGTCAACGAGAGTTAGGTCTCCGACGCTCCCGTGGGACAGGGGATCAGCGAGGTCCTGACCTTCGCCGTCGCGGTCGCGATCAGCCCGATCGCGATCATCGCGGTGATCCTCATGCTGTTCTCTGCGCGCGCCAGGATCAACGGGCCGGCCTTCCTGTTCGGCTGGGTCGTGGCTCTCGCCGCCGTCAGCACGGTCGTCTACGTGGCTTCGCACGACGGCAGCGTGGCCACCAGCTCGACGGCGTCGGACTCGGTCTCGTGGGGCAAGATCGTCCTCGGTGTCGTGTTCCTGGTCCTCGCGCGCCGGAATTGGCGCAGACGGCCCGCGCCGGGCGCGGAACCTTCGATGCCCAAATGGATGGCTCGCGTCGACACTCTCTCGCCACTGCAGGCCGCCGGGCTCGGTGTCGTCCTTGCGGTCGCCAACCCGAAGAACCTGATCCTCACCATGGGCTCGGCGGCCGGGCTGGCACAGCTCGGCTTGTCGACCAGCGACGCGATCGTGGCGACGGCCGTGTTCGTGCTCCTCGGCAGTGTGACCATCGCCGGCCCGGTGCTCTATGCGCTGGTCGGCGGGGAGCGGGCTCGCGCCGCGCTCGACTCGGCCAAGGCATGGCTCGGCGCGCACAATGCCGCCGTGATGGGTGCACTATTCCTCGTGTTCGGCGTCGATCTGATCGCGAAGGGCCTGCCGCCTCTGACCTGATCGGTTGCGTTCAGTGCTGGTGCTGAGGGCACCAATAGGTCGTCCGGCCGCCGACCTGCGCCTGCAGGAGTGCGGCGCCGTCGCGCGGGCAGTGGCCGCCGGGTTGGCGCTCCTCCATCAGGTCGCCCATGTGCGAGCCGCCGCGGCGGTCGAGGAGGCGCAGGGTGGCGCGCAGTGCCTTGTGCAGCGTCCGCAGCTCGACGTCGTCGAGCGGGGTGCGACGCTGTGGATCGAACCCGGCGCGCCACAGGATCTCGTCGGCCAGCAAGTTGCCGACGCCGGCGAGGCGCTCCTGGTCCATGAACCTCGCCTTGAGCGGGGCAACCACTCCGGTGCGCGGCGACGTCCCGAGTGCGGCGCGCACGTCGGCCAGCGTGGCGGTCAGGGCATCGGGGCCCAGCCGCTGCTCGTCGGGCGCCAGCTCGAGCGAGCCGAAGCGTCGTGGGTCGTGGAGCTCGAGGAGTCCGCCGTCCATGAACTGGACCCGGGCCCGGACCC
>DATAYX010000532.1:0-1764 GCA_036272355.1 Acidimicrobiales bacterium | reverse complement strand
GCCCGGCGGCGGGGGATTTGCCGGAGGCCGCCGTGCGCCGCCTGCAGTCGGGCGCGTTCTCGTCGGGCCTCACCGTGCCCGACTTCGCGGCCTGCCTCGAGCTCGGCCTCGAGCCGGTCGCGCTCGTCCAGGGGTTCTGCGTCATGCAATGGGGTTGGTACGGGTCCGGCTCGCGCTACATGCGCGGCATGTCGCCGTACAGCTTCGGGACCGGCGCCGCCGGCGGGTACTCGGAGACCTATCGCTGCCCGCACGGCTTCGTGTCGGCGGAGCACCGCACCTGGGGGCAGAACCTCGAACAGCCGTGGGTCGAGGAGGCCTGGGGCAAGGGGTACGGCACCGCCTTCGCACGCATGATCGAGGAGGCGACCATCCACGGCGCCCACGGTGTGATCGGCGTCGTCGATCGCGTCTCGAACATCGCCGACACCGGGACGACCGAGTTCCACTTCCTCGGCACTGCGGTCACCGTCGACGGCGGGCCGCCCCCGGCGGGCGGCGTGCCGTGGAGTACCTATCTTGCGGGCCAACGCCTCACCAAGTCCATCGAGGCCGGCTTCATGCCCGTCGCAGTCGTGGCATCGCTCGCCTCCGTGCGGGTGTGGGCCTACTGCATGACCGAGTACCTCATGGAGGGTCAGATGGGGATGGGCTGGGGCTACGGCGGCGGCGGCCCCCAGCTCGTCGACCAGGTGAGCAAAGCGCACATGGCGGCCCGCCAGCTGGCGCGGAAGCACGTGCGCGCGCAGCTGGTGGGCGACGAGCTCCACGGCGCCACCATCGATATCGCCACCCGGGCTCTCGCACAGGGCGATGAAGTCATCGACTGCACCCTGCGTGGGAATCGCGTCCGGCGTTTCAAGGACTTCGACCCCATTGCACCGCCGCGGCCGACGGTGCGACTCGGATGAGCCCCGGCGCACCCTCCGTCGATCTGCGGGCCGAGATGCGCCGCGGCGCCGAATCGCTCGCCACGGGCGCCCCGCCGTCCCAGGCGCGCGGCATCACGTCGGATCTCTCGGTCGACGAGGCACTCCTTCTGCACGCCGCCGGTTGGGAACCACTCGACCTCGTCTGCGGTGTCGCGGTGGTCTCGGTGCCTGTCGGCGTCTGGAACTGGGGGCGTGGTGCGATCTCACTCGCCTCCGACGCCCACAACGCAGCGGTCGACCAGGCCGCCCGCACGTTGCGCTCGGAGTGCGGGAAGGTGCACGGCCATGGCGTCGTCGGTGTGCGTGTCGACGTGGCCGTACGCACGTACCACATCGAAGTCGCGCTGGTCGGCACGGCGGTGCGGCCGGCTGCTGGGCACGACCACCGCGACAGCGACTCGTCGGAGACGATGCCGTTCGTCTCGGATCTCTCGGCCCGTGATTTCACGCTGTTGTTGCGCGCGGGCTGGATGCCCGTCGGGCTGGCGTTCGGCGCATCCTTCGTGTACTCGCCTCGCCGCAGGGCCGGCACTGCCATGAGGCAGTCGACGCAGAATGTCGAGCTGACCAACTACACCGAAGCCATGTACTCTGCCCGCGAGTCGGCCATGGAGAAGATGCAGCAGTCTGCGCTCGACGTTGGAGGCGAGGGGGTCGTGGAGGTGAAGGTGACAGAGGGACCGATGAGCTTTGCCCGCCACGCCGTCGGGTTCACGGCCTGGGGCACGGCGGTGAAGCTGGTGGCCGACCAACACCGGTTCGTCAAGCCGGAGATGATCCTGCCGCTCGACGATGCCGTGGTCACCTTCGAGGCGCAGAGCCTGCGCGGCGG
>DATAYX010000531.1:0-4694 GCA_036272355.1 Acidimicrobiales bacterium | reverse complement strand
GAAGTCCTCGATTGCGCACGTCTTGCTGGAGCGCGGCTCAGGGGTCTGGCTCAATTTCGGCGTGGACGCCCTGACCAGATCGCTGCCGGAGCGGTTCCGGCCCGGCATCGGGCTCCGGCCCGGAGGTGAGCGGCCTGATCTCGAGGACCTGGTCGTCATGCTCTACGCCGCCTTGTGGGACTCCGTGGCAGCCCAGGCGCGTCAGCGCATCAACGTCGTCGTCGACGTCGGCATCCACGACGCCTATTCCGCGCCCCGCAATGTCGCCGGCGACGCGGCGGTGCGACTCGAAGGCCTCCCGGTGTTGGTCGTCGGCATCCATTGCCCGGTGGAAGTCATCTGGGAGCGCCGACGCGCGTCATGGGGGCAGGCGTTCGAGGACGCCGACGAACAGACCGTGGCGGCGGTCGAGCGCTGGCAGTCTGCGGTGCACGACAGCGTGGCGTACGACCTCGAGGTCGACACCTCGTCCTGGTCTCCTGCACAGTGTGCCGACGCCGTCCTTGCCCGGCTGGCCGGGCCAGCAGGGACATGCCTGGCCGCAGCCGGCAAGCCGTGAGTAGACCCCGCCGTTTCGTGATGTTCCGATCGCAGGTGTTACGGGCTTCCGCAATTTAGAGGAGAGGCACGTGAGCCGGGATGAGCGACGTGGCCATCAGGACAGTCCGAGAGCAACGGTCCATGTACGCCCTCCGACCGCCCTGTTCGGCATCGCCTCGTTCCGGCGGAGGGACCAGCTCGCGCCCTGACGTGCGCTGAGCGTCCGCCGCGGCCGGAATCCGAGTGCGCCCCTCGGGATTTGAACCCGAAACCTGCGGATTAAGAGTCCGATGCACCCAAGTCCGTGGCGTCTGTCTACGTCTGCGAACTGCGAATCTGTCCAATCACTTTCCAGGAAATGGTTGCATCTCCACCCAGTACCCCCGAGATAGTGGGAGGGATACTGGGTGGAGTCGTCCGGGTTCGTTGGCGTTGACGGCGGATGAAACCGACCGGAAGTCGCGGTCGGCCTCCAGACGGGCGAAGGCGTACTGGTCGAGATGGCGCCACCCGTAATCGACACGACAGCCCGTATCGTCACCCGCTGGCCGGCGAGCTCCCCGACCGCCGACCGCGGAGCGTCGTCGTCGCGAAACCGGGCGCAACTACCTGGCTGCCTCCTTGCAGGGAGCCGGTCGCCGGCCGGGTCGGCGACACCACCTCGAGACCCATGCGCCGGATCGCGTTCTCACCGAGAATGCCGCGTCGCTCCTCGTCGGAGAGATGCGGCAGTGTCATGAGCTGGTCCACCGTGCGGTCGAGCTCGTACCACGGGAAGTCGGTGCCGAAGAGGACCCGCTCGGCACCCACCTGCCTGATCAGCCGGCCCAGTTCGTCGGCGCTCGGCGCTCCAGGCGCCCCTGTCCAGGCGATGATCTCGCACAGGTCGAAGGACGCCGCCGGGTAGGCGGCGGCGAAGGGCGCAACCTGGCGCCAGCTCGCGCCGCCGAGGTGGGCCAGCACGAGGTGGAGTGCGGGATGGGCCTCCAGCACGGCGCAGAACGCGAAGGGGTCCGAGGCGGGCCCGTGTCCGCGGGTGGTACCGGAGTGGGCCAGCACAGTGAGCCCCAACTCGACGCATACGTCGTACGTTGGGTCCAGCCGAGGGTCGTCTGGTGCGCACCCCTGCAGGACGGGGTGGATCTTGATCCCCTTCGCCCCTCGGGCGGCCCACTCGCGCAGGTGGTCGGCCCCTCCCCGTCCCGGGAGCGTCGTCGGGTCGGCGGCCACCAGGGGGGTCAGTTGGGGCGAGCCGGCGGCAGAATCCAGGACCCACTCGTTATAGGCCCGCAAGCGATCCGCCTCCCCCGGCTCACCGGGGTGAGGGTCGAACATGCCGAGCACGACGCAGTGTGCAACCGGTGCGGTCACGATCGCCGCTTCCAGGTCTTCGAGTGTGCCCCGGCGTGTCCCGAACGCCACACCGTCGTGCGCTCCATACTCCCAGATGTCGTAGCCATCGCGCAGCGGGTCGTCGGGGCGTTCAAACAAGTGCACGTGCACGTCGACCACCTGGGGGTCGCTCATTGCGCCGGGCTCACAGAGCCATCGTGGCGAGTGCTGCATAGCCCTGCGCGCCTGCTCGCAGCGAAGAAAGGCTGACGTGCTCGTCCACCTGATGGGCCATGGACTCGACGCCTACGCCGAAGCCGATCGTGGGAATGCCGCAGAGACCGGCGGCGTAGGACCCGTTGGTGCAGAAGGAGTAGTGCGTCGGCGTCGGATCGAGGCCCACCGAGGAAAGGGCCGACGTGGCGGCCCGCACGAGCGCTGAGTCCTCGGGCGTCCACCAGGCGGCGGCGTACTCGGGGAGGGCGAACCCGCGCCCGGTCCACGTCTCGAACGCAGCCTCCACCAACGCCACCTCGAGCCCGGGTTGCTCGGGCCACTCCGCCCAGGCGCGCCCGGCGGCGTCGACCAACAGGGCGATTACCGACTCGGGTGTCTCGCCCGGGAGGAACCGGCAGTCGAAGCGTGCCGTGACGCTGCCCGGGATGGTGGAGACCGAGGGGTAAGGCTCCGAGTGCACGTCGATGCAATTCAGGTCCCGCCGCCCGAGCCTTGGGTGTGCGGGGTGGTCGATCCGGCCTACCTCAGTGATGAGCGCCGCCATGGCGTGGGCAGCGTTCAGCCCGATGTCGGCGTGGCCGGCGTGGCAGGCCCGGCCGATGACCAGAACCTCGACCTTGGCCCGCCCGCGCTGTCCGATGCACAGACGCGTGTCATTGGGCTCACTCGTCACGAAGGCGTCGGGACGGAGCGCGGCGATGGGCTCAGTGAGGGCCCCGCCCTCCATCTCCTCCTCACATACGCTGGCCACTACCACGACACGCGCCGAGAGCTTTGCAACGGCTGCGGCCACGCCCCACACGGCCGCAGCGATGGAGGCCTTCTGGTCACAAATTCCGAGGCCGTAGAGGTTGCCATCGCGTACCTCGCCGCCGAAGGGATCGACGGTCCAGCGGTCGGCGGAGTGCAGGGGAATGGAGTCAATATGTCCGTCGATCATGATCGTCGCCCCGTCATGGGGCCCCAGTGCGCCGACGGCGTTCCCGCTCGCGTCGATCTCCACGGATTCGAATCCGGCACGCGTCATGGCCTCTGTCACCAGCGAAACAGCCGCGCCCTCGGTCCCAGACACGCTGGCCGTCCGGGCCAGATCGGTGGCCAGCTCGACCAGCGCGGCGTCGTTCACCGGGTACCGCGTGCTCATCGGTTCGCCTCCATTGCTCTCGGGTTCTCGGCGCGCCGACCCGGGACAAGGAACCGACCCTGCGGGTCGGCGGCGGCGGCGCCCGCCTCGTAGACAACGGTGCCCCGCACGATCGTCGTCGCGACGACGCCGGGGAGAGTGCTTCCGACGAAGGGAGATCTCCGGTGGCGTGAGTGGAGCGTGTCCGGACCGACCACCCAGCGTGCATCGAGGTCCACGAGAGCGAGATCGGCGTCGTAGCCCGGTGCGACGGCGCCCTTGCCGCGGAGCTGGCACAGCGCCGCCGCCGCCGTGCGCAGGCGCACGATGTCCGCCACGGAGAGGGTCCCGAGCGACAGCAGGATTGAGAGGGAGGTCTCAACGCCGCTCACCCCGGCGAACGGCGTCGACCCCTCCTTCTCTTCGGGAGGGCACGGCGAGTGGTCCGACGCCACGCTGTGGATGGCGCCGCTCGCCGCCAGCGCGTGGAGTCGGCGGCGGTTCTCCTCGTCGCGCAACGGTGGGCAACACATGGCGTCGGGTCCAATGCGGGCGGCGTCGGCGTCGTTGAGCGCCAGGTAGTGGGGGCATGTCTCGACCGTGGTGGCGGGCCAGCGCCGGGCCTCCGTCACTGCGTCGGCGGAGGAGCAGTGGACGACGTGCAGGGCGGCGCCCTCTGTGCTTGCGAGGGAGCCGGCAAGCGCGACCGCTGCCACCTCGGAGGCGACGGGCCGGTCCCGCTGATCGGGGCTGAAGTGCGCCGGGTCCTCGCAGTGGACGGCGACCGGCAGTCCCGCCGCCGCGGCGGCCCGCATGCCCAGGGCAAGCTCGTCCGGACCGCACGGCGGGAACTCGGGCCATCCGCTCTCGCAGAGGAATGCCTTCAGGCCGACCACCCCCGACCCCAGCAGGGCGTCGAGGGATGTCGCGTTGTATGGCACCAGGCCGCCCCAGAACGCGAAGTCCACGATGGAGGCCGCCGCCGCGGCGGCCTGCTTGGCCCGGACGGCTGCGGCGTCGATCGTCGGCGGGTGCGAATCGATCGGCATATCGACCACCGTCGTCACGCCCCCTGCCGCGGCGGCGAGGCTGCCGCTTGCCCAGCCCTCCCACTCGTCGCGACCCGGCGCGTCGAAGTGCACGTGCGCGTCGATGGCGCCCGGGAGCACGGTGAGGCCGTCCGCCTCGATGGTGCGGGCGCCGCGCCCGCCCGCACCGGCGGACGTCACGGCGGCGATGGTGCCCGCCTCGACCACGATGTCACACGCGCTGCCGTCGAGCGCGCCGCCTCGAACCACGAGATCCGCCGTCATGCAGTCACCCAGCGGTGGCGAAGCGCTCAGCCAGGTCGCGGGTGAGGCGCGGCCACACGACCGGATCGTGACCGGGGATCAACGAGTAGCCGCGCTCCGCCGCCAGCCGCTTGAGCCGGCGGATCGGCTCGATCGTCGCCTCGGGGGGT
>DATAYX010000530.1:0-1503 GCA_036272355.1 Acidimicrobiales bacterium | reverse complement strand
CTCTCGGCGTACGTGCTCGGCCTCGCGCACGGGCTGATCCGGCCCGCGTTCCGCGGCGAGGGCCAGGGCTTCGGCGACGAGCTCCCGTCCGGCGACGACGCCGGGCCGATGGAGCGACTGCTCGCCTTCACGGGGCGCCAGCCGTAGTCCGAGATCTCCGAACTTCACGAAAAAACAGCGACCCAGAGAGAGGACCGAAATGACTCAGATCGAAGAGACGACAGCGAAGGCGCGCGACGACTACCAGAAGACGGTGATCGTCGACGCGAGCCCCGACGCCGTTTTCGACGCGCTCACCACCGTCGCAGGACTCACCGCCTGGTGGTCCCCGGTGACGGGCTCGGGCGAGGTCGGCGGGGAGCTCAGTTTCCAGATGAACGCGCCCGACCCGTGCGTGATGCGGGTCGACGTCGCGGCCCGGCCCGCACTGGTGCAGTGGACCTGTGTGTCGTGCGACTTCATGCCGGACTGGGTGGGCACCCGTCCGACGTACACGATCATCCCGCTCGACGACGGCACGACCGAGGTGCAGTTCCGCCACATCGGGCTCACGCCGGAGCTGGAGTGCATCGACATGTGCACCAGCGGCTGGAACCACTTCATCCCGAGCCTGCGTAACTACGCCCAGACCGGGACCGGCAGCCCCCTCGGGAGCCCCGCCGACATGGCGCGTCGGGCACGGGATCGGGACCCGGCGTCGTAGGGAACTCCGAAGAGGGGCGGGTCGTCCGGCGAAGCCTCATTGGCCGAACAACACCGCGCGCTGGTCTGCGGCATGAACCTCAACGTCCTCGAGGGCACGGCGGCCACGCACCTCCGGGCGCGCCTCGAACCTCTGCCGAGGCGATGCTGCGTCACGGTGTGCGCCTGCGACACCGCCGCCACGGCGAAGGAGAACTAGGCGCAGTCCGGGGCTGTTGCTTCATCCGCTCGTCCCCACGGGCCGGTCGGTACGCTTCTGCAATGACCATTGGCGGTCGCACCGACGACAAGAGTGGCTCCGCGCACCGGGAGCTGAGGTTGGCCGAACTCGCTGCACTCGGACTGCTCGTCGTCGAGGGTCTCGTGATCCTCGGTTACGTGGCGGCGGCGATCGCCAATCAGGCCCAGTTCGGTGGGCAGGACTTCAATGCCGTGGAATCGCACGTGTGGGGCTTCACCTTGACCTACCTGAGCGGTTGGTCCTTACCGCCGGTGGTCGTGGTGTTCCTCCTCGGTCCGCTCGGCATCGTCGCGTGGATCAGGCAGCGCGGGGGCGACGAGATCTCCGCCGCGCGGGCGGGATTGGTGCTGCGGCTCGAATTCGTCCTCGCCATGCTCACGGTCATCGGTGGGATCGTCTCGATCGTGGGTCGGGTGATAGAGACGTCACCGGCGCAACAGTGGAGTGGGTTCTTCGAGACCCTGGGCCTCGGCGTCGGCTCCGTGTGTCTGGGAGTTCTCGGCGTCGTGATCGTGAGGTGGCTCGCCGACGATATGAGAGTCGACTTGCTGGGGCGTCAA
>DATAYX010000529.1:0-2209 GCA_036272355.1 Acidimicrobiales bacterium | reverse complement strand
TGGCCGCCCACGCGACGCTCGGCTTCCTCTCGGACTGCCTCTGGCGCGGCGCCGGGCCCAGCCGTGCCGAGACCGACCGCGTCGTCGACTTCTGCGTGCGCGCCGTTCGGCGCTGACCCTTCTGCCCAGGCGGCCGCGCCGTTCCAGAGGACCTGGTAGCGGCGGTCCCCGTCTGTCCGCTCAGCCCCTGGCTTCGTCCAGGCCCTCGGGGACCCAGGAGGGGAGCCGCTTCTCCATGAAGGCAGCCATGCCTTCGCGCGGCTCGGGGGAATCCGCCAGTGCCCAGAACATGGTCTGATAGTCGATCAACCCGTAACGCTCGTTGAGCATCCGCTTCACGTGCATGCGCGCCATCGGGGGGGTCTGGAGGATCTCGCGCACCGCCTCGAGCGCCGCCTGTCGCAATTGCTCGTGCGGCACGACCCGTGCAATGAGGCCGATGCGTTGCGCCTCGGCTGCATCGAAGCGGCGACCTGAGAGCAACAGGTCCCGGGCGATGGCGATACCTACGTGGGCAGGCAGCACCGCCGCGTACGTGGCGTCGGGGATACCGCGCAAGAGCTCCGGCACGCGGAACGTCGCCTGATCACTCGCGACGCAGATGTCGGACAGCATGGCGATCAGCAGCCCCCCCGCCTGACAGATGCCGTTGACGGCCGCCACCACGGGCGCCCGGCTGTCGCGGATGGTGAGGAACGGCAGGATGTCGTGCTCGATGTCGGGTGTCGGCTCGTCGTCCGGCTGTCGGCGGCCCCCAAGGTCACCTCCAGGAGCGAAGACGTCCCCCGTGCCGGTGATGATCAGCGCAGCGAGCTCCGGATCGTGGTTCACGGTGTGGACCGCCCGCTTGATGCCGAAATACATGGCCGGCGTCAGCGCGTTGCGGGCCTCGGGTCGGTCGATGACACACCAGGCGATCGGGCCGTCCCGCTCGAAGCGCAGTCCTGCCGCTCCCAGTTCGTTGGCCATATGCCTTCCCCTCTCGGATCGGCGTGCGCTCGGACACTATCGGCACCGCGGGGCCGAACCTCTCGTCACGAGGTGCTCGGGCTACTGTCACCCGACGGCGCACCAGCAGGGGAGCGCCTGCCACAGGGAGGGATGAGTGTCGAACGAGCGGTTACCGCATGGGGTCCACCATCGCGGAGTCCACTCGCACCGAGTGGCCACTGCGTTGGCCGTCCTGGCGGCATTCGTCGGGGGCCTCGTTGCGGCCGCATTTCCGTCCGTCACACCCGCAACGGCAGCCGTGGCGGCGGCCGGCAACCCCCACGTACCGTCGCCCACCGTCCAAGGTCCGATCCTGCCGACCAGTGGCATCTCTTTCCTCGGCTCGACGCTCTTTCCCCTTTCGAAAGTGGGTTACGAGGAATCCGAGTTCTTCTTGTCGGGTACGGCAACGGCGTACACCACCAAGACCGCGCTGACCAAGGATGGCAAGTGGCACGTCACGGCGGCAGGCACTGCGCCCTACACCACCCGCGTCGTCGTCTACCGGCCCGTCGACGCGAAGAAGTTCGACGGAACAGTCGATGTCGAGTGGCTCAATGTCACCGGCGGTGTCGACGCGGCCGCAGCCTGGTTGACCGGCCATCCCGAAGAAGTGCGGGCCGGCGTCGTCTATATCGGGGTGGACGCGCAGGTCGGAGGGATCAACGGCGTGCCCGGTTCGGTTGCCTCGGCCGAGGCCGGCGCGGGCGGCCTCAAACAGAGCGATCCGACTCGTTACGCGGCGCTGAACCACCCGGGCGACAGCTACTCGTTCAGCATCTTCGAGCAGGCCGGCGAAGCGGTGCACACCTCGGCGCCCAAGCTGCTCAGCGGGCTGGTGCCCAAGCGCGTGCTGGCAATCGGTGAGTCGCAGTCGGCCTTCTATCTCACGACCTATCTGGACGCCATCCAGCCCCTGTCAACCGGTGTCTACAACGGATATCTCGTGTACAGCCGGGGGAACGACGGCGCCAACTTGTCGCAGTCCCCGCAGCCAGATATCACCACGCCCAATCCGACCTACATCCGTACCGATCTCCACGTCCCTGTCATGCTGTTCGAGACCGAGGCCGACCTTCTCCTGTTGGGCTACGTCGAAGCGCGGCAGGCGCCGACGCCGTACATACGCGAGTGGGAGACAGCGGGCACCGCGCACGACGACACCTACGGACTGCTGTACTCACGTTCGGACGATCTGACCGGGCAGGCCGACACCCAG